>JAKAOE010000134.1 GCA_021823305.1 Acidobacteriota bacterium | reverse complement strand
GTTGATGTCCTTGCAGACCGCCGTGTTCGCGCTCAACGACTTTCAGGGCGCGCTCGCCGCCAAGGTCGCCAACAGCTCCGATTCCACCGTCGCCACCGCCACCGCCACCAGCCTCGCCACCGCCGGCTCGCATACCCTCACCGTCTCCAACCTGGCCACCACCAGCTCCCAATACACCAACACCCTCACCGACGGCAACACCGCCTTCACCACCGGCAGCTTCGACATCCAGGTCGGCAGCAACACCCCGGTGACGGTGAACGTGACCAGCTCCAACGACACCCTCAACCAGCTCGCCACTTCCATCAACTCCCTCGGCGCGGGCGTCACCGCCAGCGTGGTCACCGACGCCAGCGGCGCGCGCCTCAGTCTGGTGAGCAACACCAGCGGCGCCCCGGGTAACATCACCATCTCCAGCAACACCACCGGCCTCACCTTCACCCAGGCCATGGCCGGCGCCAACGCCAACTTCACCTTCGACAACATCAGCCTCTCCAGCACCAGCAACGCCGTCAGCGGCGTCTTGCCCGGCGTCAGCCTGCAGCTCAACAGCACCACCGCCTCGCCCGTCACCATCACCGTTGCGCCCGACACCCAGCAGGCCACCACCGCCATCAACAGCTTCATCACCGCCTACAACACCGTCATCGGGAGTGTGAACCAGCAGTTCACCTACGATCCCACCACGCAAAGCACCGGCCCGCTCGGCAGCGACACCACCCTGATGCAGATCCAGCAGAACCTGCTTGGGGACGCCGCCTTCACCGTCGCCGGCAACAGCGGGTACACCAACCTCGCCTCGATCGGTATCTCCATGAACGAGGACGGCACCCTCAGCCTCGACACCTCCACCCTCGACGCGGCGATGACCTCCAACTACGGCGCCGTGCAGAACCTCTTCCAGCAGATCTCGCCCGCTGGCGTCGCCCAGCAGTTCAACAACGACCTGCTCAACATCACCGCGCCCGGCTCCGGCCCCATCGCTACCGACCAGACCGGCATCCAGGCCGAGATCAGCGACCTCAACCAGCAGATCAGCGACTTCCAGGCCAACCTCAACTCCCAGCAGCAGCAATTGATGCAGACCTACAGCCAGGTCGCCGTCACCCTGCAGCAAATGCCCACCACCCTCAGCCAGCTTCAGAGCCAGCTCGCTTCGCTCCCCTAATTGCTTATGGACGCCGCCGCCGCCTACCGCCGCCGCGCCATCGAAGGCGCTACCCCCATCGGTCTTATCGTGCTGCTCTACCAGGCCGCCGTGCTCGAATTGCGCAAGGGCGTCACCGCGCTTGAGGCGCGTGACATCGAGGTCCGCACCAACGCCTTCCGCCGCGTGCTCGCCATCATCGGTGAGCTCAAACGCGTGCTCGACTTTGACCAGGGCGGCGAGGTGGCCCGCAACTTCGCCCGTTTCTACTATCTCTCCGAGCGCATCCTGCTCGACTGCAGCGTGCGCCAGGAACTCGGCCAATTGCCCGAGCTGCTCGAGCAGTTCGAGCGTATCCTTGACGCGTGGCGCCAGGTGGACGCACGGCCGGCGCCGGCGCGCGCGCGGATGAGCGTCGCATGCCAGGCTTGACCCTGGTCGAGCCGCCGACCGAACAGGCCTGGGCCGACCTGGACCGCGAGTGGACCGTGTTTTGGGAGGGCCTCGCCGCCCACGCCGCCGATCCCGCCGCTTGGTTCACCCCCGAGCGCTCCGGCAAGCTCCAGGAATTGCTGCGCCAGGGCCAGGCGTGGCTGCGCCAGCATCCCCATCCCCATCCCGAGCGCGACCTCTACGCCTGCCATCTCCGCCGCCTGCTGCCGGTGCTCTATCAGTTGCAGGCCGCGCTCGAGGAGTCGGCGGAAAAACTGCAGGCGCAACAGCGCCAGCTCGACGCCGCCCGCGCCTGGGCCGGCAGCCAGCAGGCGCGTTCGCCCGAGAGCCTCCGGCCGGCGCCGTTGCCCGCCCGCGCCGGTACGGCGAAAGCCCGATGATGAGCAAAACCGTCCTCGTCGCTGACGGCTCCCAAGTCATGCGCCGCGTGGTCGAGCGCGCCCTGCGGTTGGCCGGCCTGGAGCCGCAGCAGGTCTTCGAGGCCGCCGACGGCAATGAGGCCCTCGCGCTCGCCCAGCAGCACCACCCCGACATCGTGCTCGCCGACGTCAGCCTGAGCGGCATGGACGGCCTCCAGCTCCTGCGCCAGTTGCGCGAGGCCGAGGAGACACGCGACACGCCCGTGGTCTTCATCTCCAGCCAGGCCGTCGAGTCGCAGATCACCGAGGCCATCGCGCTCGGCGCCAAAGGCTACATCCGCAAGCCCTTTACCAGCGATCAGGTCACCGACTACATCGCCCCGCTGTTCGCCTGAACCGAGCCCACTCTTAGCCAGTTCTTAAGGGCCCTCCGCGTGCATGATCACCGGCGGAGGGCCCAATGGCTAGCGGTATCTATGCGGCGTGCACGGCGTTGATGGCACGCTCCCAGGAGCTCGACGTTCTGGCCAACAACTTGGCCAACGTCAGCACCACCGGGTACAAGGGCGAGACTCAGTTCTACGAGGCCCTGACCGCGGCCAGCGGCAACCAGACGCTGGGCCCGCTCAACACTGACGTCAACCGCTTCGGCGTGCTCGGCGGCCAGGCGCTGAACCTCGACGCCGGCTCCATCAAGGCCACCAACAACCCCCTCGACGTCGCCCTGCAAGGCCAGGGGTTCCTTGAGGTTAAAACCAAGGCCGGCTACGTCTTCACCCGCGCCGGCAACCTCCAGACCGGCGCCAAGGGCGAGCTCCAAACCGCCCAGGGCGACCCCGTCATGGGCATTGACGCCAAACACAAAACCGTGCCCATCTACCTGCCCAGCGGCCCGGTGGCGATCGCCAAGGACGGCACCATCTCGGTCGGCGGCGCTCTGGTCGGCAAGTTGAAGTTGGTCACCTTCCCGCCCAACACCCCGCTCACTCCCATGGGCGATGCCTACATCTCCGCCCCCGTCGCCAGCGCCAAACCCGCCGCCAATCTCTCGGTGCTCCAGGGTTCCTTGGAATCCTCTAATGTGAACCCGGTCCAGGCCGAGACCAGCCTCATCGCCCTGCAGCGCAACTTCGACTTGGTCGAGCGCGCGCTCAAGATCTTCAATACCGACTTCGACCAGCCCGCGGCCACCCAGTTGCCGCAGGTCCCCTAGCCCCTGATAAGGAGACGTCGTTCCATGTTTCAAGCCCTGCACACCGCCGCCAGCGGCATGGAAGCCCAGGAGATGAACCTGGACAACATTGCCAACAACCTTGCCAACGCTTCCACCTCCGGCTTCCGCAGCCGCCGCCTCCAGTTCCAGGATCTGCTCTACCAGAACCTGGTGGCCTCCGGCTCCGCCGCCACCTCGCAGACCACCGTCTCCAGCGGCCTCGAAGTCGGCATGGGCACGCGCCCCTCCTCCACCGAGATGGTCAACACCCAGGGCCAGATCACCCAGACCAACAACCCGCTCGACCTCGCCATCCAGGGCAACGGCTTCTTCCAGATCCGCATGCCCGACGGTTCGGTCCAGTACACCCGCGCCGGCTCCTTCCAGCTCGACGCCCAGGGCAACATGGTCACCGCCGACGGCAACCCGCTGCAGCCGCCCATCACCATCCCGCTCAACGCCACCAACGTCACCATCAGCAAGACCGGCGTGGTCAGCGCCAACGTGCCCGGGCAGAACCAGGCCCAGATTCTCGGCACCATCACCCTCGCCACCTTTGCCAACATCGGCGGCCTCAACAGCCTGGGCAATAACCTGTTCAGCCCCACCGCCGCCTCCGGCGACCCCATCATCGGCAACCCCGGCGGCACCGAGGGTCTCGGCACGCTGCAGCAGGGCGCGATCGAGTCCTCCAACGTCAACGTCGTGGACCAGTTCGTGCAGATGATCGAGGCGCAGCGCTCCTACGAGGCCAACTCGCAGGTCGCCAAGGCCGCCGACCAGATGTATCAGGACCTCAACGGTCTCACCCAGTGATCGAATCCCGCGCCATCCTGCCGGTCGCCGGCCTGCTCGCGCTGGCCACCCTCGCCGCCGCCCCGCCGCGCGCGCGGCGCTGGCCGGTGCCGCGCGAGATCAGGCTCGCTTCGCCCATGCTCCGCCTCGGCGACCTTGCCCCCGGCAGCCGCCTCTCCGCCCGGCTCGCGGCCACCGTGCTCGCGCCCGCGCCCCAGCCCGGCAGCCCGCTGCGCCTCAGCCGCCGCGCCCTCGAGGCGCGCCTGCGCGCCCTGGGCGTGAACCCGTCGCGTTTCGCCATCCCCGCCGAGGTCGAGGTCGAGCGCCGTGCGCACGCCATCCCCGCCGCCGCGGTGCAAGCCGCGGTTTCGGCCTATCTCAAGCGTCCGGTGTCTTCCGCCGGCTTGCTCTACTCCGCTCCCGCCACCACCGCCGCCGTGCCCGAAATCGTCGTCGTGCGCGCGCTGGTGGACGCCGCCCACGGTCGCCTCGAGCTGCTGTGCCGCGATCGCAGTGACCCGCAATTGCTTCCCTTTGCCGTCTCGCTGGCGCTGCCGCCGGCCGCGCTGGCGCGCCGTGCCGCCGCCGCGCGCGCCCGCGAACTCGCCTGGGCCCGGGCCGTGGTCCATCCCCGCCCCGTCGCCGTGGCCATGCCCTCGCCTATTCTCGTGCAGCCCGGCCACAAGGCGAATCTCCTCATCCAGAACCCCGGCTTTGCCCTCGTGACCCGGGTCATGCCGCTCGAGCCCGGCCGCAAGGGCCAGCGCATCCGCGTCATGAGCCTCGCCACCCACGCCGTGCTGCCGGCGGTGGTCAGCGGTAGGAACCAGCTCCGCGCCGCCGCTTCCATCAATTTGACCTATGCCGGAATGCACTAAATCTTTGCGCCTCGCGCTCCTCGCCGCGCTCCTGCTCGCCACCGCCCGGCTGCCGTTGGCGGCGCAGAAGGGCGCCGCGCCCTCCGGCCCGCCCGCCGAGCAGGCGCTCGCCGCCTACCTCGCCCGCGTGCGCCAGGTCGCCGCCAAGACCACCCTCACCACCGGCAGCATCTGGACCCCCAACGGCCGCTTCGCCGACCTCTCCACCGACTACAAGGCGCGCAACGTCAACGACCTGATCACCATCCACATCGTCGAGGAGACCCAGGCCACCGGCACCGGCTCGGTGCAGTCCAAGCGCAGCTTCACCGGCAGCGCCGGCATCAGCACCATCTTCGGCAAAAGCCCCGCCGCGCTGGCCACGCTCTTTGCGCCCACCTCCGCCACCGACCTCGAGGCCCAGGGCGCGGCCGACTCCAGCCAGCAGTTGACCACCAGCCTCACCGGCCGCGTCGTGGACCTGCTGCCCAACGGCTTCCTGGTGATCGAGGCGGTTCGCACCATCGAAATCAACAACGAACAACAGACCGTCACCGTGCGCGGCGTCGTCCGCCCCGCCGACATCGCGCCCGACAACTCCGTCCTCTCCACCCAGGTCGGCGATCTGGAGATCCAGTTGCAAGGTAAGGGCGTCATCAGCAACACCACCCGCCCGGTCTCCGGTTGGCTCGGTCTGCTGCTGAAGTTCCTGAGTTTCTAACCATGCTGCGCCGCGCTCTCATTCCGGTCCTCTTCGTGCTGCTCGCGTTGCTCCCCGTCCAGGGTGCGGCGGAGCGGGGCGAGGGGGCCCCCGCGCCGCCGGCCGCCGGCCCCGCGCTCCAGGTTCCCATCGGCGACATCACCTCCATCGAGGGGGTGCGCGACAACCTGCTCATCGGCTACGGCCTGGTCGTCGGCCTCAACGGCACCGGCGATCACCAGCAGACCATCTTCACCACCCAGACGCTGAGCAACATCCTCGAAAAGATGGGCGTCCAGGTCCCGCCCCAGCAGATGCTGGTCTACAACGTCGCCGCCGTCTTCGTCACCGCCACCCTGCCGCCCTTCGCCCAGCCCGGCATGCACATTGACGTCACCGTCTCCGCCGCCGGCGACGCGCGCAGCCTGCAGGGCGGACTGCTGCTGCTCAGCGC
>JAKAOE010000133.1 GCA_021823305.1 Acidobacteriota bacterium | reverse complement strand
GGGTGGCCGTGCCACTTCGCCGCCACTCCACCATCCCCGCCTCCACGCACGCCCCCGTCTGTCCCTCCAGCGGAAACGGCGCGAACCACACCGGCTGGCTCGCCAGCCCGGCGGCGAACTGGCGGCACCAGGCGTCGTTCGGGTTGAGCACGGCGAAGTCGGCTGCGGTCTGGTTGCGGAAGATGCGCTGCTTGGCCGCCGCGTACGCTTCCATGCTGCCGTGCCGGTCGAGGTGGTCGGGCGAGAGGTTGAGCACGGCGGCGATGTGCGCGTGGAACGTCTCCACCGTCTCGAGCTGGAAGCTCGAAACTTCGATCACGTTCACCGTCTCCTCCGTCGAGGTCTCGACCAGCGAGATCAGCGGCGTCCCGATGTTGCCGCCCACCTGCACCCTCCGTCCCGCCGCCGCCACCAGCTCGCCGGTCAGCGCCGTGGTGGTGGTCTTGCCGTTCGCCCCGGTGATCGCCACGATCATGCCGCGCAAAAAGCGCGACGCCAGCTCGATCTCGCCCCACACCGGGATCGCCTCCGCCCGCGCCCGCTTCAGCAGCGGCAGATCGGCCGGCACCCCCGGGCTGACCACGATCAGCTCCGCGTCCAGGAAGCTCCGCTCCCGGTGCCCGCCCGTCTCCAGCGCGATGCCCGCGTCCAGCAGCGCCGCGATCTCGTCGCGCAGCTCGCTCGCCGCCCGCATCTCCGAAATCACCACCCGCGCCCCCCGCGCCCGCAGGAACCGCGCCGCCGCGATCCCGCTCGCCGCCATCCCGACCACGAGCACGTGTTTGCCTTCCAGCTGCATAGGTCAGCCTTCAGGATACAGGACCCCAATCCCGAGTTCACTTCGGATGCGCAATGATGTCGTGTAGCCGGTACTCTCCGCCTTCGACGGTGAAATAGAAACGCCAGTCTCGGTTCACTCGGGCTTGCCAGAGACCGCGCGCATCGTCGAATTTCTTGGCGCGCAGCGACGGATGCCTCAGATCGGAAGCGAGAAAGCCGAGCTGCTTGAAGAACGCCTTGCGGACCGCCGGGGGCGCTTCTTCGAGCGAGGTCAGGAACCTCCTGGAATAGGAGATCCGCATGAGCGTCAGGCTTTACGGCGGGCCTTGCGGGCGCGCAACTCCTTCTGCATGGAGACAATCGCCGCACGGGCCGACCCGAACGGACCGCGGGACCGCCCGGCCTCGTAATCGGCCAAGCTTTCCGCAACCCGCCGATCCACCAGAGCCTTGGGCGTGAACGTGATTTTCCCGCGCTCCACGCGCGCCTCCAACAGGTCCCCGACGCGGAGCCCGATCTCTTCCCGTAGCCGCTGCGGGATAACCACCTGGTACTTGTTCTTGATCGCCACAATCGCCATGGGATTATGTTGAACAGTACAACAGTTCAACTCAACCCTACACCCCGGCGCTGCCTCCGTCAATGCAATCCGCCGGCCCCACAAACGTCTGCGGGCCGTGCTACCGTGTGAACGGCCATTCCGGGAGGCGCAGCGCCGGGTTGGGGCCTCTGGGGCCCCGGCCCGGCGCGAGCACAAGCGGGACGCGCGGCGCACGTGCCCCGGCGCAGTTACAGCCGGGGCCGGTAGCCGCGCTGGGGCCCGCGCCCGTCAAACGATCGGACACGCATGCCCAAGCTTACGCTCCAGCAGCAATTCGGCCAGATCGATATCTACCTCTTCGACCAGCTCCTGAAGGGCCGCGTCCTGCCTGGCATGCGCATCCTCGACGCCGGCTGCGGCTCCGGCCGCAACCTCGTCTACCTCCTGCGCGAGGGCTACGACGTCCACGCCGCCGACGCCGATGCCGCCGAAGTCGAAAAGGTCCGCGTTCTGGCCCGCGAGCTCGCCCCGGCGCTCCCCGCCTCCAATTTCCGCGTCGAGCCGGTCGAGCGCATGTCCTTCGGCGACGCCTGCGCCGACGTGGTGATCTGCAACACCGTCCTCCACTTCGCCCGCGACGACGCCCACTTCGAGGCCATGCTGCACGAGCTGTTCCGCATCCTGAAACCCGGCGGCCTCTTCTTCTCCCGCCTCGGCTCCTCCGTCGGCATGGAAGGCCAGCTCCAGCCCCTCGGCGGCCGCCGCTACAAGTCACCCGACGGCTCCGAGCGCTACCTGGTGGCCGAAGCGCTCCTGGCCACCCACACCCAACGCCTCGGAGAGCTCGCCGACCCCCTCAAAACCACCGTCGTCCACAACCTCCGCGCCATGACCACCTGGGTCGTCCGCAAGAAGCTATAGCACGACGCTCCGGAAGGGGCGAGGCGCAAGCAATGCAAGGACGCAGGGAGGCCGGGCGGAGAAGCGTACAGGGACGTACGTGACGACGCCCGGCCGACTGAGGACGCCGCAGTGCGCCGCGCATCGCCCCGCTCTGCACGTCTACCGCAGCTTCAGCGTCGTCAGCGCGAACAGCGCGCACACCCCCGCCACGATCCAGAACCGCGTGATGATCTTCGACTCGCTCCAGCCCAGATGCTCGAAGTGGTGGTGCAGCGGCGCCATCTTGAAAATCCGCTTCCGCCGCAGCTTGTAGCTCCCCACCTGCAGCATCACCGACACCGCCTCGATCACGAAAATCCCGCCCACGAACGGCAGCAGCAGCTCCTGCTTGATCAGCACCGCCACCGTCCCCAGCGCCCCGCCCAGCGCCAGCGACCCCACGTCGCCCATGAAAATCTCCGCCGGGTGCGCGTTGTACCACAAGAACCCGATGCTCGCCCCCACGATCGCCCCACCGAAGATCGTCAGCTCGCCCACCTGCGGCATGTGCTCGATCTCGAGATAGGCCGCGAACACCGCGTGCCCGGAGATGTAGGTCAGCGCCGTCAGCGCCCCTGCCGCGATGATGGTGCAGCCGATCGCCAGCCCGTCCAGCCCGTCCGTCAGGTTCACCGCGTTGCTCGAGCCCACGATCACCAGGATCACGAACAGAATGAACGGCAGAAACGCGATCAGGTAGAGCCCGTGGTGCGGGATCAGCGAGTTGAACGCCAGGTTGGGCTGAAACCGCTTGAAGAACGGCACCACCAGCCGCGTCGAGTAGCGCCCGCGGTAGTTCAGCCCCACCAGGATGATGGCGATGATCCCCGCCGCCAGCGACTGCGCCAGCAGCTTCTGCCGCGACGTCAGCCCCAGGTTCCGCTGCCGCCGCAGCTTGGCGAAGTCGTCCACGAACCCGATCGCCCCGAACGACACCAGGCTCAGCATCGCGATCCAGATGAACGGATTGCTGAGATCGGCCCACAGCAACGTCGGCACGATGATGGCGATATTGATCAGCAGTCCGCCCATCGTCGGCGTGCCCGCCTTGCTGTGGTGGCTCTTCGGCCCGTCCTCGCGGATGTACTGTCCCACCTCGAACGCCTTCAGCCGCCGGATCAGCCACGGCCCCAGCGCCAGCGCGATCGCCAGCGCCGTCAGCCCGGCGAAGGCGGTGCGGAAGGTGAGATAGCTGAACAGCCGCAGCGGCCGGTAGTAGGTATGCAGTTTCTGGTAGAGCAGCCAGTAGAGCATCAGCGCCTCGCCGCCTCAAGCTCGGAACGCAGGCGTGCCGCGGCCGCCTCCAAATGCACCCCGCGCGACGCCTTGAACAGAACCGCATCGCCCGGCCGCAATTCGCCCGCCAGAGCGTCCGCCGCCGTCGCCGCGTCCGCCACGAACTCCGCCCGGCCGGCGAAGCCCGCCGCGCGCGCGCCCTCCACGATGAACCGCGCATCGCCGCCCACCGCCCACAGCCCGTCCACGCCCGCCTGCGCCACCGTCGCTCCCAGCTCCCGGTGCAACTCTTCCGAACTCGCCCCCAGCTCCCGCATCTCCCCCAGCACCGCGATCCGCCGCCTCGCCGGCGCCGCCGCCAGCACCGCCAGCATCCGCGCCATCGCCTCCGGGTTGGCGTTATAGGTATCGTCCAACACCGCGATCTCACCCCACTGCTGCCACTGCCCCCGTCCCGCCGGCGGCGCCAGTTCGGCCAGCGCCGCTTCCGCTTCCGCCGCGCTCACCCCGAACAGTCCGCCCACCGCCGCCGCCGCCGCCGCGTTGGCCCGGTTGTGCTCGCCCGGATACCGCAGCTTCCCACGGAAGTCCGCCGCCCGGTACATCACCACCCGCCCGCCGAACCCCTCGCCGAACCGCGCCACCCGCGCGTCGTCGGCGTTGAGAATTAACGCGCCGCAGCGAGCCGAAGCGCCGGCTTGGGAAATCCCGGGGCCCGAGTCGGCGCTTCGGCCAAGCGGGACGCGCGGCGCACGTGTCCCGGCGTTGTCACAGCCGGGACCGGCAGCCGCGCTGGGGCCCGCGCCAAGCGAAGCAATCGCCCGCGCCAGCTCGCGCTTCGCCTCGGCAATTCCTTCGATCGAGGTGAAGTTGCCCAAATGCGCCGCCCCCACGTTGGTGAATACCCCGATGTCGGGTTCGGCGATCTCCGCCAGCCGCGCGATCTCGCCGGCGTGGTTCATTCCCATCTCCACCACCGCCACGTCGTGCTCCGGCCGCAGCCGCAGCAGCGTCAGCGGCAGCCCGATGTGGTTGTTGAAGTTGCCTTCGCTTTTTAGCACGCGCAGCCGCGTCGCCAACACCGCCGCGATCATCTCCTTGGTCGTCGTCTTGCCCGCCGAGCCGGTGACGCCGATCAGCCGCTTGTTCCACTTCCGCCGGTGCGCCCGCGCCTTCTCCTGCAGCGCCGCCAGCGGATCGGCCACCGCCTCCAGCCGGCCGGCCAGCGCCGCCGGATACCGCCCCGCCTCCGCCTGCGCGATCACCGCCCGCTCCGCGCCCGCCGCCAGCGCCGCCTCCACGAAGTCGTGTCCGTCGTGCCGCTCGCCCCGCAGCGCGTAGTAGACGTCGCCCGCCGTCACCGTCCGGCTGTCGATGCTTACCCCACTCATGCCCTGAACCCCAATTCCGCCAGCCCGGCGCGCGCCTCCTCGGCGTCGTCGAAATGCACCCGCTCGCTGCCCAGAATCTGGTAGGTTTCATGCCCCTTGCCGGCGATCACCACCACGTCGCCCGGCTGCGCCTCCGCCAGCGCCGCGCGGATCGCCTGCCGCCGGTCCGGCTCGACGCCCCCGCTGAATCCCTTCAGCCCATGCACGATGTCGTAAATGATCGCCATCGGGTCTTCGCTGCGCGGGTTGTCGCTCGTCACCATCACCCAGTCCGCTCCGCTCTGCGCCGCCCGCCCCATCAGCAGCCGCTTGCCCCGGTCGCGGTCCCCCCCGCAGCCAAACACCGCCAGCACCCGGCCCTTCCGTGGCCGAGCCGCCGCCATCTCCCGCGCCAGCGCCAGCACGTTGGTCAGCGCGTCCGGCGTATGGGCGTAATCCACCAGCACCGTGAACGGCTGCCCCGCCGGGATCGCCTCGAACCGCCCGCGCACCCGCGGCCATCGCGCCGCGCCCGCCACCAGCGCCTCCGGCGCCAACCCCAACGCCCATCCTACGCCCAGCGCCGCCAGCGCGTTCAGCGCGTTCACCCGCCCGATCAGCGGACAGCGCACCTCGCCCTTGAACCCTTCCGGCCCGTGCAGCCGGAACCGCAGCCCGCCCGGCTCGATCGCCAGCCCCTCGGCCCGCAGCCGCGCGCCCGCGCTGAACCCGTAGCTGTACACCTCGCCCGCATAGCCCCGCAGCATGGTGCGCGTCGCCGCGTCGTCGGCGTTCACCACCGCCACCCGCGGCGGCGGCGCGCCGCAGCCCTGGAACAGCCGCCGCTTCGCCGCCGCGTAGTTCTCCATCGTGCCGTGAAAATCGAGATGGTCCTGCGTCAGGTTGGTGAACACCGCCGCCTCGAACCGGCAGCCCCACACCCGCTCCATCGCCAGCGCGTGCGACGACACTTCCATCGCCGCCGCCCCGCACCCCGCCTCCACCATGCGCGCCAGCAGGTGGTGCAGGTCGTAGGATTCCGGCGTGGTGTGCGGCGCCGGCAGCACCGCCGCGCCGATGTGGTATTCGATCGTGCCCAGCATCCCCGTCGTCCAGCCCGCCTGCCGCAGCATCGCCTCGATAAGCCAGCTCGTCGTGGTC
>JAKAOE010000132.1 GCA_021823305.1 Acidobacteriota bacterium | reverse complement strand
AGCGCTGATTGCCGGCCAACTCCAGCTTTCTGGTCGCTGGAGTCGCCGCCTTCCGAATTGTACTTGAGCGCTGATTGCCGGCCAACTCCAGCACGCAAATCCATGCGGTCTTATCAAGTCGCCCGCCGTGGCGCCGAGGCGCCACGGCGGGCGACTTGGCGCAGAAACCAAGCCCCACTCCCGGAGTGACAGCCATCGCCAAGCCGTCGTCCCGCCCGGCCAGCCAACTCTCCGCCCGCACCCCGCATCAGAGTCTCGTCGGCGCGGGCCCGGCCCGCGTCCGCCCCAGGGCGCGGCCCGTTGCAGGTAGGCGGGCCTGACAGTTTGAAAACTCGAGAAGTACGCACCCGGCGCCAGCCGCCGGGCGCCGGGTGCCCTTGGAGCAGATAATCGGAAGCCGGGGGCCCTTTTACGAAGGTCGCCCCAGCAGAATCAACGCCTTAGCGCCGGTTTACATAAAAACCCTCCCTCCCCCCGCCGCTGTGCCAAGCGCGCGGGGGGGGGAGGGGGGTGAGGTCAGCGCTGGCCGCGCCGCATCGGGCGCGCGCCCGCCATCGGCGCCACCGACTGCAGCTTGTTCTGCTGCAGCAGCGTGTTGTAGGCCGCCAACTGGTTGGTCCGCAGGCTCTGCCAGTCGGCGAGTTGCGCGTTGAGATGGCGGGTGAGCCGATCGTAGACGCCGATCACGCCGGCGGTCGGCGCGCAGGTGCACTGTTCCACCCGCCCGCCGAGCGCGGCCAGCTTGTTGTCGAGCATGATCGGGTAGTTCAGCGGATCCTCGCCGCTCTTGTTGTGCAGGTTCGCGATCCGGTAGATCACGGTGTGGAGGTTGCGGTCGAGCGCCGCGCCGGCGGTCTTCACCGCGGCCGGCGCGGAGGCGTCGCGCTGCGCGATCTGGCGCTGCAGCGACAGCATAGCGCGCACCGCACCCCAGGCCTGCGCCAGCTCGTGGTTGATCTTCACCGCCATGTCCCACTGCGCCTGGAGGTCGGCGGTCGAGGCGTGCAGCCGCGGGTCGAGCGTCACCGTGAGCGGTGCTGTGTAGCTCTGCCCGTCCACCGTCAGCTTGACGGTGTAGACGCCCGGCGGAACGGTGGGCGTGACGCCGCCGCGCGCCGCCCACAGCGATTCGCCCTTGATCGGCCGCGGCGCGGTGAGCGCCTGCAGGTTCCAGACGAAGCGGTTGAAGCCGGCCTTGTCGGGCACGGTCACCGCGCCCCTGAACATGCGGCGGAAGAAAGCCGCGCCGCCCCGGCCGCCGCGCCTGCCGCGGCCGGCGCGGGGCTTGGGGTTGTTGGCGCTGGAGAAGCGCTTCATCAGCTCGCCCTGGGCGTTGGTGATGGCGATCGTCACCGGACCCTGGGGCGCCTGCGCCAGTTGATAGTCGATCACCGCCGGGCCGGGTGGGTTCTGCGCCACCTCGCCGCGCCCGCCGCCGAAAAAGCCGAAGCCGCCGCCCATCTCCGTGCGCATCGCGGGCTCGGGCTTGAACAGCGTCACCGCCGCCGTGGCCACCGCCGGCGTGTATTGCCGCAGCGGGGTGATGTCGTCCAGGCTCCAGAAGCCGCGGCCGTGCGTCGCCAGCACTAGGTCGTTGCCGTGCACTTCGAGGTCGCGCACCGAGGTGTGCGGCAGGTTGAGTTGCAGCGGCTGCCACTGGTCGCCGTTGTCGAAGGAGACGAAGACGCCGCGCTCGGTGCCGGCGAAAAGCAGGCCCGGGCGCACGGTGTCGGGCGCCACCGCCTGCACGTAATAGTTGTGCGGAATGCCGTGGGTGATTTCGGTCCAGGTCCGGCCGCAGTCGGTGGTGCGGAAGGCGTAGGGGGTGAAATCGTCCAGCTTGTTGCGCCGCGCTGCGACGTAGGCGGTGCAGGCGGAGATCGGCGAGGGGTCGATGTTGCCGATCTTGGCCCACTGGTGCGCGGGCTCGCGCAGCAGCGGCGGGGTGACGTCGGTCCAGGTCTTGCCGCCGTTCCGGGTGATGTGCACCAGGCCGTCGTCGCTGCCCGCCCAGATCAGGCCGCGCTGCACCGGCGACTCGGCGATGGCGAAGATCACGTCGTAGTACTCGGCGCTGGTGTTGTCCTGGGTGATGGGGCCGCCGCTCGAGAGCTGCTTGCTCTTGTCGTTGCGCGTGAGGTCGGGGCTGATGATGTGCCAGGCGTTGCCCTCGTTATAGCTCTTGAACAGCACGTTGCCGCCGTAATAGACCACGTCCGGGTTCCAGGGGTCGGTGGCGATGGGCGCGGTCCATTGGAAGCGGTACTTCATGTCGATCGCGCCGTGGCCCATGGGGTTGTCGGGCCAGGGGCCGATCGGCGTGGTGAAGCCGGTCTTGACGTTGTAGCGCGACATGTCGCCGTCGTAGCTCTCGCCGTAGACGATGTTGCTGTCGTCGGGCTTGGGCACCAGCCAGCCGCTCTCGCCGCCGGCGGCGCTGTACTGGTCCTGCGGCCCGATGAAGCCGTGGTTGGTGCGGGTGGCGACCACCAGCGAGCCCGCGTCCTGCTTTTCGCCGTAGACGTGGTAGTCCACGTCGTTGTCGGTGGCGATCGAGTAGAACTGGCCGGTGGGCTGGTTGAGGTTGGTGGACCAGGTCTTGCCGTTGTTGAGCGTGATGAAGGCGCCCTCGTCCGAGCTGGTGATCATGTGCGTCGGATTGTCGGGGTCGATCCACAGGGCGTGGCTGTCGCCGCCGTGGATGGCGGTGAACTTCTTCCCGCCGTCGGTGGAGCGGAACAGGCCGGTGTCCTCGACGTAGACCGTGTTGGCGTTCTTGGGATCGGCGAAGACGTGGGTGAAGTACCAGGCGCGCTGGCGGTACTCGTCGTTGTTGTTCACCCGCGTCCAGGTGGAGCCGGCGTCGTTGGAGACGTACAGGCCGCCCTTTTTGGCCTCGATCAGCGCGTAGACGCGCTCACCGCCGGGCGCCACCGAGACGCTGCTCTTGCCCCACACGCCGGCGGGCAGGCCGTGGCCGGTGAGCTGCGTCCAGGTGGTGCCGCCGTCGGTGGACTTGTACAAGCCGCTGCCCGGGCCGCCGCTGTCGGCGCGCCAGGGCAGGCGCAGGAACTGGTAGAGGCAGGCGTATAGTGTCTGGGTGTTGGCGGGATCGAACGCCACATCCACCGCGCCCGTCTTGTCGTTCTTGTAGAGCACCTTTTGCCAGGTCCGGCCGCCGTCGAGCGTGCGGAAGATGCCGCGCTCGGCGTTGGGGCCGGAGGCATGGCCCATGGCGGCGACGAACACGCGGTTGGGATTCTGCGGATCGATCATGATGCGCGAGATGTGCTGCGTGTCGCGCAGGCCGATGTGCTCCCAGGTCTTGCCGGCGTCGATGGACTTGTACATCCCGTTGCCGTAGGAGATGTCGTTGCGCAGTTCGCCTTCGCCGGTGCCGACGTAGATCACGTTGGGGTCGGAGGGGGCGACCTCAATCGCGCCGATGGATTGCACCGTCTCCTTGTCGAACAGCGGCTTCCAGCTCGCGCCGGCGTCGGTGGTCTTCCACACGCCGCCGTCCACCGAGCCGAAGTAGAAGACCTTCGCGTTGCCCGGGATGCCGCTCACCGCCTCGGTGCGCGCCCCGTTGTAGGGCCCGACAAAGCGGTAATGCAGATTGGCGAAGACCTGCTGAATGCCGCCCGCCTGCGCCTTCACCGCCACACTCGACGCGGCCTGCCACCCCGCGAGCGCCAAGGCCGCCCCCGCGGCCACGCCCAACACTGCCGTCCGTTTCATATGCGCACTCCCTCTCTGCACGATGTGCCCCATCATCCTATTCCAAGCCGGACCAAAATTGAAGGTACGCACCGCCCGCATGCGCGATGCGTCATTTTGCGGAATGCGGGACTCTTCAACCCCTCAAACGTCGGCCTACACGCTCGGGATGAACGGCCCCCCTGCGATCGTGCATGGCTTATCGTTTCGCCGCCCTCGCCGCCGTGCCGGCGGATCCTTCCATCGTGCGTTTGGGAAAAGGACCGCGCCGGCGTTGTAGGCCAAGGTGGAGAGTAGAGGTGCGGTGAAGGCGAGCGGCGCAACGCCGTGCGCCCGCCATGGCGGAGTAAACATTACACGCCAAAACACCGCCCAACTGGCGGTCGCGCCCAGTCCCCAGGCGCCGATTGTGAAGACGGCCAGCGGTACGGCCCAGGCGAGCGACGCCGCCGGTGGACACTTCCTGTTGCCAAGGAACGCACCCCATCCAGCCCCGGCGATCAGGAACGGCGCCACCCAGAGGAAATTGTCAAGGGGATTCAGCCAGGAGATGCTGTTACGTGGATTGAGCCACTGGAACGTAAGTAGGTACGGAATCAGCGCAAGCGCCAACCCCATTGCCGCGCCGCCCAGCCACGCGATGAGCAAATCCCGTAGAAAGTAGCCCGCCAGCTTGCGATCCGCCGCTTGGACCGGATGCCGGGGCCCCTGGTGGCGCGGGGAGTGGCCGTAATCGGTTGGCTTCATTCGCACAGCGCTCCAACTATCGCTGGGTCATGCTAATGCTACCTCGAAAGCTCGAGAGCCAGCGTCCGCACCCTCAAGCATTCGGGCTTTCACCGGCGCGGCGAGCCCGGCGCTGCATTACACTTGAACGCGGGCAAGCGGAAGGACCTGACCCAATGGCAGCAGAAGGAACGGCGCGCCCGCCGTTTTGCAGTTGGTACCTGCGCGGAACGGCTATGTTGGCCGGGGGCATCGGCGCCGTGTCGCTGGTCGCTTACCTTGCATTGAGGTTGAGTCCGGCCGTCGCGCTGACCTGCTTCGCGGCCTGGCTGTTGCCGTTTATGGCCGTCTTCCCGATCATCTACCTGTCCTGGATGCTGGAACAGCGCCCGGTCGCCCGGAGTTTGGTTTTCTCCGCCGGTATGCTCTTTATGCTGGTCGGGGCGTCCTGGGCCGCAGGTTACTCCTGGGTCGCGGCCGGAATCCTCAGTTCTGAATTCGCGCACGGCATGCTTGCCGCGAGCTTGGTGTTCAGTCCGCTGTTCGCCACCGCGATGGCGATCCATTCGGTTCGCCGGTTCAAGACGCGGGGCGAGGGCAGGGCGCCGGCGCCACGGGATGGCGATCCCGGCCACGCCCGATCGCCACGCGCGGCCGGGAGCAAGCGCTCGCTGCGCACCGGCGCCCTTCTGTTCGGCGGTCACCTTGCTTTCGCCGCGGCGCTGCTGCTGCTCGCCGCGCCGCGTCTGGGCATCGCCCCCGGCCGTCTCGGAGTTCCGTTTTTCCTTGTTTTCCTCTGGTCGCTCAGCGCGCCGGCCTACTGGATGTCGATGCGCATCGGCAGCCAAGCGCCCCGGCCCTATGCACTTCGCTGCGCAATGCTTTTCTTCGTGGATCTCGAGAGCCTCATTCTCGCGCTCGGGGTCATCGCATTTTGGCTGGGGTTAGGCGCTCCCGCGCAGCTGGCAGTAGTCGGGTTCGGGCCATTGATGGCCACGCTGCCGTTATCGCTGCTGGTCTACGCGTTCGCGCTCCGCCGCCGCAGCAGGGCCGCCGCCCGCGCGTAGCCGGGCCACAGCGTCAGTAATGCCTCTCCAGCACGCCCTTGGCCCAGGCGCCGGCTTTGGCGCCGCGGTCCCAGGGGCTGCGCTGCCAGTTGTCCTTGGCGTCGGGGTCGCCTTGCCATGGCGGCAACTCGAGCCGCAGGTAGCGCGCGATGGTGAGCACTTGCGGCTCGTAAAGATGGCGCAACTCGGTCAGCCGCTCGGTGCGTTCGCCGCTCAGGCGCAGCGGCAGGCCGGCGGTCTTCAGCCGCGCTTCGATCTGCTGCAGCGTTGCATCGGGCAGGCGGTCGGGATGGGAGCGCGGCAGGCGGGCGATGAAGATTTGCGCCAGGTCCACCACGGCGTGGCGCGCCATGGCGAAGGTTAGCCCGGCTTGGTGGGTGCAGCCGTCCTCGGTGCCGGCCATCAGCAGGGAGCAACTGTCGAGCACCGAGGTGAGCGCGGCCAGCCAGCTCTGGTTGACGTGTTGCGAGCGGAAGTAGCCGAGCACGGGATAGGAGATGTGGCTTTCCAGCAGCTCGGCCGACCAGCGCTCCCACTCGGCGAGATACGCCTCGAGTTGGTCGCGGGTGCGGGCGTGGCGGCGCAGCAGCTCCGAGGCCGAGGGCGGCAG
>JAKAOE010000131.1 GCA_021823305.1 Acidobacteriota bacterium | reverse complement strand
CCCCCGCCAGCCCGATCACCGTCGCCGCCATCAGGCTCCGGATGCGCCCCAGCGGAAACCATAGCAGCGCCCGCAGGATCTGCCCGCCGTCCAGCGGATACACCGGCATGAGGTTGAAGATCAGCAGGCCGAGGTTGATCCACACCAGTGCGTGCAGAAACACGAAGGCGTTGGGATTGGCCGCCGCCCACGCCGGGGCCGAGCCCAGCGAGGCGCACACCGCCAGCACCGGAACCAGCGCCACGTTCACCAGCGGCCCCGCCGCCAGCGTCCACAGCGTCGCCCCCGGCCGCGGCGGCGTGTCCACGAACGCGATGCCGCCGAATGGCCACAGCAGGATCCGGTCGGCCTTGCCGCCCACCTGCCGGCAGGCGCTGGCGTGCCCGAACTCGTGCAGCGTGACGATCAGAAACAGCGCCAGCAGCTCGAACACGTTCCACACCAGCGACGAGTAGGCTCCCGCCCGCAGGTAGATCTCGTACACCGCCACCAGAAACCAGGTGGGGTGCAGCGACACGTCGATGCCCGCGATCTTCGCCAGGTGGATCGGCCGGTTCCAGCCCATCTCGTCATTGTAAGCCGGGCGCACCCGCCCCGCCGCCGGTCGCCAATTGCCTGCGGGCAAAACAGGCGCGGAGAGGCCGCGAAAATCCGCGGGGCTGTCCGCTGCCGGGGATCGCGAAGCCCGCCACCCGGTGATAAGTGGCGAACCGCCTCCGGTCCACCCCGCGCCTACGCCGCCGCCTTCCGCCCGACCGCCGCCGCCATCGGCGCCGTCTTGCGGATCACCAGCTTGCAGCCGCGCAACCGGCGCGCGTGCGCCGCAACCTCGATGAAATACCGAGCCTCGTCTTCGGTTTCGAACTCCCCAATCCGCTCACCCACGCTCACCGGCGTTCCCGGGTGCGCGTTCACCACCTGCACGATGTAGGTGCCCACGTGCTTGCCCTCGTTTCGCGATGTCTGTTCTACAGCCTACGCCCCGCGGCTCAGTCGCGCGCGTGACGCGTATCACCATAAGAGACGAACGGCTCCCACGGCGGGATTCATTTATTATCACGCCGCGACGGATAGGTGGCTCGGCCGCCTCTTCCCGGAGCCGCTCTCCCGCTGGCCGGGCTGTGGCCGAACTTCGATCCTCGGCAAGAGATGCCCGCTGGTGCTCAGGGCGTCACCCCGGTACCGCGTCGTGAGATGACGCTTTCGGTCGCGCATCCGCGCCGGCCGCCGCCGCCGGTCGGGCTACACCGCAATCTGCGAGACCGAATAACCGCGGGCTTCCTCCTGCGCCATTTCCTTGCGGACCACCAGTTCGCAGCCGCGCGTTGTGTCGGCCTGGTAGGCGGCGGAGGCGAAATTGAGCGCATCGCTCTCGCTGGCGAACTGCCCGATGCGCTTGCCGACGCAGGCGGAGGACTCTGCTTCTGAGTGCACCATCTGAACAACGTAGTAGATCACGTTCCACCTCGCTGTCTCGGTTAGTTCGGTTTATCCTACACCGCCGGGGCCGTCGGCGCATGTGATATATATTACAGTTGAGATAAAGAACGACCTCTGTGGGATCACAGGGCCGCCGCCCGGCCGCCCGCGGCCCCGGCCGGGCGCGGCTACAGCCGGGCGGCCACAAGCGGGACGTGCGGCGCAGCCGCGCTGGGACCGCGCCCGGTAATTGCGCCGCTCGGGCGTGGCGCCGGCGGCAGGGCGGCCGGCGGGCGCCAAGCGCTCGCTACTCGTCTTCGTCCCGCCGCCGGTCGGGCGCGCCCGCACCTGGGCGGCACACCGCCAGCCCGGCGGCGGTGGCCAGGTCGCCGCACAGCTTGTCCACCGTCCAGAACTGGCTGGCGCGCAGTTCCAGCGCGCAGGCGACGTGCATCGCGTCCGCGGTGGTCGAGCCCAGCAGCTTGCCGTGGCGCCGCGCCAGCGCCATGCTGCGCTCCATCGCGCCTTCCGGCATGTCGGTTTCGCGCCAGCGCCGCACGCTGTCGCGCTCGAACCGCGCCAGCACCTGCTGCGCGTCCGCCGACGTGAGCTCGCCGCGTGAGACCCGCTCAAACACCGCGTGACTCCACTCCGCCTTGTGCAGCGGCGTCACCAGGAAGTGCGGGCGGAAATCCGCCACCAGCCGCATCAGGTCCGGGGCGTGCCGGTCCGGCAGGTAGAGCGCGACGAACACGCTGGTGTCGCAGTAGGTGCTCACGGGGCGAAGCTCCCCCCGCATTGTGCCACGGCGGCCTCGTCCCGAGCCAGAAAATCGCCGCAATTTGCCGGAGTCCGGCATGCGGCTTATCCCAAGAAAATTCGCACGCGCCCTGCCGCCGCCGTTCCGCTCACCTCTGACTCAGGACGCTACCGCACCACCAGCATTTTGCCCCGCCAGAAGGCCGCCGTGCCCGCCGCCGGATCGAGCACGCTCACCTGGCAGGTGTACCCTCCCGGCGCCAGCGGCGCCAGCGGCAGATGGAACGCGATCGGCACCGCCCCCGCCCGCCCCTCGCGTCCCTGGTGCACGTCCAGCAGCGGCGTCTGGAAGACTTTCTCCCCGCCGCGGTAGAACGTCACGTACGCCTCCAGCGGCCGCAGCGCCGCCGCCGCCGGCCCGTGTTGGTAGGCCTGCAGGTAGACAAAAAGGTTCTGGCTGCGGCTGAACACCCGCGTCACGCTCGGCATCAGCTCGCGCCCGTTCTCGATCAGCGGGCTCACCGCGTCCGCCGCCGCGCTCTTCCTGGCGTTGAACAGCGCCGCCGCCAGCGGAATCTGCTGGCTGGCCAGCACCACCGAGCTGATCGGCAGCCCGCGCGCCCGCATCAGGTTCGGCACCGTGAACGTCTTCAGATAGGTCCCGATCCGCCCGGTCTCGTTGTCGCGCGCCAGCAGCTTCACCGAGTACTCGCCCGGCAGCAGCGTGAAGCCGGTGGTGTACTCGATCGGCGAGCGCGCCAGTTGCGCCGCGGTCGCGCCGTTCAGTTTCACCTGCACCCGGTCGCGCAGGTTGGTGATCGTGGTGCCGTACTGGTCCTTCACCTCGCCGATGAAGTCGATCCGCGATTCGCGCGCGCCGCCCTGCTTCGCCAGCGCCAGCTCGCTCCCCGGAATCTTCGCCGCCAGCGGCACGAAGTAGTTCGCCGAGTCCAGCTCGAAGTAGTTCACCTCCAGGTCGATCGTGAGCTGCGTGATCGGGTTGGGCAGCATCAGTGCGTCCTCGAGCTGGCGCTCGCGGTCGGCGGCGTTGAACTTGGCGAACACCTTCTCGGCGTAGTAGCCCACCCGGTAGCTCAGCTTCACCCCCGGCCGCGCCGGCCGCAGCGCGATCTTGATGCGGCGGAACTTGCCGTCCTTGGCGGTGTTGGTGGTGTAATAGCCGATCAGGTAATAGCTGCCGATCGCGTTCTGCGCCGTGGCGATGCCGCCCGCCAGGTTGTTGGTGTCGAGAATCGCCTTGCCGCCGGTGTCGCTGCCCAGCGCGTAGAGCGTGTCCTGCGAGCCGATCAGCCGCGCGTGCATCGCCTCCGCCGCCCCGCCGTCGTACATCGAAACGCCCCCCGCCGAGCCCTGCGAGGCGTCGCCCAGCGGCGCCGCCGCCACCAGTCCGCGCGCGTCCAGCGGAAACAGCGCCACGTTGGCCTTGATCGCGGCGTTGGTGGTCGCCTCAAGCTGCGCCTGGTTGTCCACCCCGTGCAGGTTCAGCCCGCTGGCGAAGTAGACCAGCGACTTCTTCTCGCTGATCGGCGCCAGCATCTCGATCGCGGTTTGGAGCGCCGCCAGCTGCCGGTTGGTGTTGAAGATGTTGAACTCGCTGTCGTCCTGCCCGAACGCCGTCCCGGTATCGGCCGCCGCCGCGTCCGCCGCCGCTTCGTCGAACCCTACCCCGGTCCCCAGGATCAGGTCGCCGATCGCCTTCTGCAGCTTGTCCTTGTTCCCGGTGAAATCCTGCCGCACCCGCACCCCGTTGCCGGCGTAGTCCAGGATCGCCATCAGGTCCGCCGGCCGCATCTCGCTGGCGATGAACCGCTGCGCCGCGCTCAGCGCGCGCAACTGGTCGGCGATCGGCATCGCCGTCATGTCGAAGTACAGCACCAGCAGCCGCCGGTTGTTGTAGCGCGTGCTTCCCGGCGTCTCCGGCGTGATCTGGTAGGAGGTCACCGGCGCCGCCACGGGCGGAGCTCCCGGCGGTGGCGCCGGCTTCTCGGGCAGAGGAATGTCCGACAACCGCTGGTACCGGCAAAAGGCGACCGTCTGCGGCACGTTGTTTTCCGTGATCGCGAAGTCCTTGGCTGTCAGGTTGGCGATCGGCTCCCCGTCCCGGCTCTCCACTTGCACCGCCTCCACCACCAGGTGCGTGCTCGCATGAAACGTGAACGGCGCCTTCTGCTGCGCCCCCGCCGCGATCGCGGCCGCGAAAATCGCAATGGGGAGGATTCGCCTCATTGCTCTAGAAGATGATGCGCAGCGTGGTTTGCAGGCTGCGCATCCCGTTCGCCGTCAGCGGCAGCCCGAACTGCGGACTGCCCACCAGCGTGTTCCAGCTCGGGTAGGTGACGTGGTTGAGCACGTTGGTGGCGTCCACCCGCAGATCGGCGGTGAAGCGCGACGATACCGGAAAGCTGCGCTGCAGCGCCGCGTTCAGCCCGAAAATCCCCGGCCCGGCGATCGAGTTGCGTCCCGCGTCGCCCCACGTGCCCGCCGCCGGCAGCGTGTACGCCGCCGGATTCAGGAACCGCCCCGCCGGCGCCGCCGTCACGGATTGCCCGGTCAGGTCGGGCCGCACCGTGCTGTAACTCGTGCCCGGCGCCAGCAGCGCGGTGCTCGGCGTCAGCGGCAGCCCGCTTGCCAGCGTCAGGTCCGAGGTCACCGTCCAGCCGCGGTACAGCGCCCCCATCCAGCCTTCGAGCAGCGCCCCGCCCACCAGCCCTACGCCGGTCGAGTACTGCGCCGTCAGCGTCAGCTTGTGCCGCTGGTCGAAGCTCGAGTTGCCGCGCTCGCCGCTCAGGTCGAGCCAGTTCTGCGCGATCATCGCCCCGCTCTGCCCCTGGCCCGCGCCCTGCCCGCCCAGGATGGCGTCGTCGATCGCGTGCGCATACGTGTAGGTCAGATTCCACGCCAGCCCGCTGTGAAAGCGCCGTTCCAGCGCCACCTGTCCCGACTCGTAGGTCGAGTTGCCGTTCGAGGCCAGGTACAGGAAGCCCGCCGGGCAGCTCGGGCAGGGATTCGTCCCGCCCGGCGCGTAGGTGTTGGGCAAATACTCCTGCTGGTTGTGCGTGCCCTTGGTGCCGAGGTAGGTCAGCGTCAGCAGCATCCCGCCTGGCAGGTCCTGTTGCAGCGACGCGTCCCAGGTCTGCGCGTAGCCCGGACGGAAGTTCGGGTCCACCGCGAACGTGTCCGCCGCCGCCCCCGCCGGCGTGGCCAGAAACCCCGTCGCCAGCGACAGCGGCTGCCCCGCCGAGTTGGCCAGGTTCAGGCTGGTCGAAAGCGGCGCCTGCTGCGCCATCCGCAGCGCGATCGAGGGATAAACCGACGTGTCGTAATAAATGCCGTAGCCCGCCCGGATGACCAGCGATGACGCCGCCAGCGGCGTCCACGCCAGCCCCAGTCGCGGCTCGATCGCCCGCCGGTCCGGCCGCAGCAGCGACGCCGGATACGCTGCCCCCGTCAGCGGGCCCGTCGGCGCGCTCGCCAGTACCGGCGCCGCCGCCGCGAACCCCGGCGTAATGTCCAGGTTCACCAGCCGGTTGTACCGCTCCGTGATCGGCGCCGCGTACTCCCAGCGCGCGCCCAAGTCCAGCGACAGGCTGTCGCTCACCCGCCAATCGTCGCTCACGAAGGCGTCGTAGGTGCCCTGGCGGAAGTATTTGTCGGCGTTGCCGAACGCCAGACTCTCCGCGTCCGGAATCCCCAGCAGGAAGTCCGCCAGCGCGTTGCCCGTGGCCGCGCCGTTGAAGGTGAAGCTGCCGCGCGCGTTCGCCTGTTCGCGGTAGTTGAACTCCAGCCGCCGCGCGTCGAAGCCGAAGCTCAGGTTGTGGTCGTAATGGTTCCAGTAGCCGGAAAAGCTGAACGCCGCCGTCTGGTTGCGATTGCGCATCGCCTGCCCGTCGCTCAGCCCCGCCAGACCGTTGGAGAACTGCAGCGCCGGCGGACCCCAGAGATCG
>JAKAOE010000130.1 GCA_021823305.1 Acidobacteriota bacterium | reverse complement strand
CTCGCGGCTGATGCGCATCATCACCGGGGCGTGGACCTTTTGCGCCAGCAAGGCGGGCACGAGCATGATCATGGTGCCGGTGACCTTGCTGCCGAAGCCGCCGCCGGTGTACTCGCTGACGAGCACAATCTTGTCCTCGGGGACATGGAGCCAGCGCGCGATGGCGGGGACGGTCTGGTAGTTGCTTTGGGTGCCGGTGTGGATGACGAGCTTGCCGTTCTGCCAGAAGGCCATGGCGCTGCGCGGCTCGAGGCACTGGTGGCTGACGTCGGGGGTGACGAAGGAGCGGTCGAGGACGAGGGCGGCGTCGCGGAAGCCGGCGTCGAGGTCGCCGTAGGACCATTCGCTGGGGGCGTGGCCCATGGGGAGGTTGCCCTGGGCGTACGGCACGAAGTCGGCTTCGGTCCACTTCAGCGTTTTGAGCTCGCGGCCGAACCAGACATTGCCCTCGGCGCGGGGGTTGGGGCCGCCGGGGCGGAGGGAGTCGAGCGGGTCAATGACGAAGGGCAGCGCCTCGAAGTCAATGTCAATTTTCTCGATCGCCTCGGCGGCGGTGGCTTCATCCACGGCGCAGACGGCCATGACGGGGTCGCCCTGGAACATGGGCTCGTCGGTAAGGACGCGCTCGCCGTGTGGGACGGCGGCGGGAGGAACGTCGGCGGGGGTGAGGATGGCGCGCACGCCGGGGACGGCGAGAGCGCGGCTGAGGTCGTAGCCGCGGATGCGGGCGTGGGGCATAGGCGAGAGCACGAGCTTGGCGAAGAGCATGCCCTCGGCGCGGAAGTCCTCGGCGTACTTGGCGCGGCCGGTGACCTTGGCGGGCAGATCGGGGGTGGAGTAGTCCCTGCCGATGAGCTTGTAGCCGTGGCCGAAAGGCAACGGCTTGGCATCCATGGGATCCGGAGGCTCGGGTGCGTAGCTCATGCCTGTTGCCTCATCAGTTCCGCGCCGCGCATCAGCGTGTCCAGAATCTTGTGATAGTCCTGGCAGCGGCAGAGATTGCCGCTGACGCCGTGGGCCATTTCGGCGCGGGTGGGGTTGGGGTTGGTTTTGAGGAAGCCGGCGGCGGCGACGAGGAAGCCGGACATGCAGAAGGCGCACTGGAAGCCCTGCTCGTCAATCACCGCTTGTTGCAGAGGGTGGAGTTTGCCGTTGGGGGCGGCCAGGCCTTCGATGGTGGTGACGGCGCGATTGCGAACGGTGTGGGTGAGGACGGAGCAGGAGTAGTACGGCACGCCGTCGAGCAGGACGGTGCAGGAGCCACACTCGGCGCGGTCACAGGCGAGCTTCGTCCCGGTGAGGCCGAGCTTGTAGCGCAGCGTCCAGGCGAGCGTTTCCTGCTGGGCGACTTCGGCGCGGCGGGAGCGGCCGTTGACGCGCAGCGTGAGCAGGCGCTCGCCGCCGAGCAGCGCCGGACGCGCACGGCCGCGCGGGGCGAGCAGGCGATAGCTGGCGGCGCTGACGACGGCGCCGCCGGCGATGACGCTGAGGATGAACTTGCGGCGGCTGATGGTTGGACCGGCGCTTGCGCCGGCCGGCGGGACCTCGGATTCCGGCATGGGCAATCCCCCTGTGCGACGCGCCAGGCGATGCTGCGGCTATGGTAATCCCGCGGGGACGGATTGTACAAACCGGGTGGAGCGATGCGCGGCGCGCTGCGTTGTCCCGGAACTAGTGGCCGAGGTAGCGGTAGGGGTTGACGGGGGTGTGGTTGATGCGGACTTCGTAATGCAGGTGGGGGCCGGTGGACCAGCCGGTGACGCCGACGTAGCCGACGACCTCGTCGCGGTCGAGGTGCTGGCCGATGGTGACGGCGAGGGCGGACATGTGGGCGTAGAGGGTGGAGAAGCCGTGGCCGTCGTTGACAATGACGGTGCGGCCGTAGCCCTGCATCCAGCCGGCGAAGACCACCAAGCCATCGGCGGTGACGTGGACCGGAGTGCCGATCGGCACCGCGATGTCAATGCCGGCGTGGAAGGCGCCTTCGCCGAGGAAGGGGTCTATGCGTTCGCCGAAGCTGCTGGTGATGCGGCCGCGCACCGGCCAGATGTCGGGCAGCCAGCCGCGCGGGTCAAACGGCGACCAGCCGTAGCGCGGGATGGAGTTCTCGAGCGCGGTGTTTTCCAGGAGCTGGAAGCTGCCGAGGGTGCTGGCGTAGAGCGCCGAGGCTTGGCTGGCATCGGCGGCGGCGTCGGGCGGGGCGACAGCGGCGCTGACCGGGTCGGGCACGGCGTTGCGCAGGCGGTCCTTCATGCTGGTGCTGTGCTTGAAGTTGTAGAGCGCGCTGACCTCACTGGCGAGACTGCCGAGGCTGGCGACCTCGGCCTTGTACTGATCGGCATCCTGGCGCGATTTGGAGAGCGCGCTGGTGAGCAGGTCTTCCTGCTTACGGATCTCGTTGAAGGCCTCGACCTTGGTCAGCAGGCGTCCGTAGGAGCCGGCAAAGCCGAGGATGGTGCCGACGCCGACGACGGCGCAAATGAGAAAGAGTGCAACCCATTGCACCGGGATGGGGGTGCGACGCAACTGGCCGTCCCAGTCATGCCGGACGACGAAAATGTAGTAGCGTTTCCGCAATCTTGTGACTCTAGCAACCCCTTCCGCATGGCGTCAAGACAGGCGCGCGGAATCAGGCAAAAGTCATTGCCAGATTAAGGTAATTTTTGCTCGTAGCATTGCCGGCAGAGGGCGATGAGGGCGTGGGCCTGAGGGCGGGGCTGCCAGCCGTGGCTGATGACCTCCTTGTGCTCCAAAGTTTTGTAGCTGAGGAAGAAGTGCTCAATCAGCCGCAGCTCGTCCTCGGGCAGGTGCGCGAGTTCGCGGACTTCGGCGTAGCTCCGGTCGCGGGTCGCAACTGCCAGTACTTTATCGTCTTCGCCCTTTTCATCCCGCATCTTTAACAGGCCGACCGGCCAAGCCTCGACCATCACGCCGATGGCCAGGGGTTCGCTGATGAGGACCAGGACGTCGAGCGGGTCGCCGTCGGGGGCGGCGGTGGAGGGCAAAAAGCCGTAGGCGGTAGGATAGAACATGGAGGCGTAGAGGACGCGGTCGAGGCGGAAGACACCGAGGCTCACGTCGTATTCATACTTGGTGCGGGTGCCTTTGGCGATCTCGATGACGGCGTTGACGCGCTCGGGGGCGGCCTCGCCGAGGGGCAAGTCCTTGAAATTCATGCGCCGGCCTCGCCTGCCGGGTTAGAAGCAGATGGCGGGGAGGGGGGCGGCCTGGGCGGCGACGTGGAGTTGCGGCGGGCGGGAGCGGGGGGCGAGGGCACGCTGGGCGGAGAGGAGCGCCAGGCTGGGCAGGTTGTTGTTCTCGCTGAGGTGGGCGAGGACGAGGTGGGCGCAGGCGCCGTCGAAGTCGGTGCGGAGGAACTCGGCCACGGAGTCGTTGGAGAGATGGCCGAGGCGGCTGAGAACGCGCTGCTTGAGTTCCCAGGGGTAACCGCCGGACTTGAGCAGGTCGAGATCGTGGTTGGATTCGAGCACGACGCAGTCGGCGGCGCGGAGCTGTTGCTTGACGTTGGCGCTGAGGTAGCCGAGATCGGTGACGAAGACGATGCGGACGCCTTCGGCGCAGAAGCTGAAGCCGACCGGATCGGCGGCGTCGTGGGGCAGGGCGAAGGGCGTAATCTCGATGTCGCCGAAGGTGAAGGGCACGCCGGTGGTGAAGGCTTCACGGCGCGGGAGTGCGTCGGCGACCTTGCCCAGCGCGGCGGCGGTGGCGTGGTTGAGCATGACGGCGGCGGGGCAGGCGGCGGCGAGCTTGGCGAGGCCGGCGACGTGGTCGGAGTGCTCGTGGGTGACGAGGATGGCGGTCAGTTCGTCGGGGACGTGGCCGGCGAGCGCCATGCGGCGGGTGAGCTCGCGGCGGCTGAAGCCGGCGTCAATCAGCAGGCGGGTGCGCGGGGTGGCGAGGACGGCGGCGTTGCCGCGGCTGCCGCTGCCGAGGATGGAGAGGGTGACAGCCACCTGAGCCATGATACGGCGCAGGGGGATGGAACGGCGGCTACTTTTCGGCGGTTTTGGCGGGCGCGGGGGCGGGCGCGTCGGGCTTGGGCGAAGCCGCGCTCGCGGGGGCGTCCGAGGAGGAGGCGGCGGCTTCCTTGGCGGCGGGCTTGGCCTCGGTGGCGCCGCCGGACTTTTTGTAGTCGGTGACGTACCAGCCGGTGCCCTTGAACTGGATGGCGGGGGCGGAGATCAGCTTTTCCAGCTCGCCGCCGCAGAACTCGCAGACTTTCAGCGGCTCGGCGCTGAAGGACTGAATCTTTTCGACCCGCTTGTGGCAGCGGGTGCATTGGTACTCGTACAGTGGCAAGGCGGGACTTATTTTAGCAGAGCGCTGAAGGCGGCCAGGCGGCGCAGGCCTTCGCGGATGGCGGGCTCGGGCACGGCGTAGGAGAAGCGGAGGTGCGCGGCGGTGCCGAAGGCTTCGCCGGGCACCGTGACCACGCCCTGGTCCTGCAGCAGGCGGGCGCTGAACTCGAGCGTGGTTTGCGGACCGCCGGGGCGGCCGAGCAAATCGGCCACGTTGGGGTAGGCGTAGAAGGCGCCGCGCGGCAGGACGCAGCGCACGCCGGGGATGGCGCGCAGGCCCTGGACGATGAGGTCGCGGCGGCGGCGGAATTCGGCGAGCATGGCGGCGAGCGGCGCCTGGGTGCCGGTGAGGGCGGCGATGGCGGCCTTCTGGGCGAACGAGGTGGCGTTGCTGGTGGAGTGGCTCTGCACTTTGAGCATGGCGGCGATCACCGGCGCGGGGCCGAGGGCGTAGCCGATGCGCCAGCCGGTCATGACGTAGGTCTTGGAGAGCGAACCGGCGAGGACGACGCGGTCGCGGGCGGCAGGTTCGGCGCCGACGCTGTAGGGCTGGTCGTCGTAGACGAACTTGGCGTAGCACTCGTCGCTGAGCAGCCAGAGGCCGCGGCGGCGGCAGAGATCGAGCACACCCGCGAAGAAAGCGGGCGGCAGCAGGGCGCCGCTGGGGTTGGCGGGGGAGTTGAGCAGGATGAGTTTGGTGCGCGGGGTGAGGGCGCGCTCGATGTCGGCGAGGTCGAGGGTGAAGCCGCGCTCTTCGCGGGCCGGCACGACGACCGGCACGCCGCCGGCGTAGCGGATCTGATCGAGAAAGCTGACCCAGTAGGGCGCGGGGAGGATGACCTCGTCGCCGTGGTCCACCAGGACGCTGACGGCGTTGAAGAGGGCCTGCTTGCCGCCGACGGTGACGAGCGCGTCGGCGGGCGGGTAGTTCGAGCCGAAGTCGCGGGCATGGGCGGCGGCGACGGCGGCGCGCAACTCGGCGAGGCCCGGGGTGGGGGTGTAGCGGGTGAAGCCGGCGCGCAGGGCTTCGAGGCCGGCCTCGCGGATGTGCTCGGGGGTGGAGAAATCGGGTTCGCCGACGCCGAAGTCCACCAGGTCGCGGCCGGCGGCGCGGAGGCGGTCGGCTTCGGCGAGCACTGTGGAGGTGGCCGAGACGCTGATGCGCGCGGCGCGGGCGGCGAGCGGGGGCGGGGGCGCGGCGGAGTCGGGTTGGGGCGCGACGGCCATGGGTCAAGCGAGGTGGAGTTTGTGGCGCAGGCGGGCCTCGACGGCGGGGGTGACCATGCCGGCGACGGAGCGGCCGCCGGCGGCGACCTCCTTGACCAGGCGGGAGCTGAGATAGGCGAAGGCCTCGCCGGGCATCATGAAGACGGTTTCGACCGCGGGGGCCATGCGGCGGTTCATCCAGGCCATCTGGAATTCGTACTCGTAGTCGCTGATGGCGCGGATGCCGCGCAGCAGGGCGCCGGCGCCGCGCTCCTGAGCGAAATCCACCAGCAGGCCGTCGAATTCGGCGATCTCGACGCGGTCCATGGCGGCGCAGGCCTCGCGCAGCATGTCCACGCGCTCGCCGGAGGTGAACAGCGCCTGCTTGCCGGCGTTGCGCAGGACGGCGACGAGGAGGCGGGGGAAGATGCGACGGCCGCGCTCGATCAGGTCGAGGTGGCCGAGCGTGGGCGGGTCGAAGGAGCCCGGATAGATGGCCAGTTCGGCGGTGGCATCAGACGCCATAGCGCTATCATCGGCGGATTTGGGGGAAAGCTGCAAGGCGGGCGGAGCGCGACGGTTCGCGGTATGCTTGGCCAACCGCAATGGCCACGCACCCTAAGCCGCGCCTA
>JAKAOE010000129.1 GCA_021823305.1 Acidobacteriota bacterium | reverse complement strand
CGCCACCTTCTAGTCCGCCGCCGCCACCCCGAGGTGCACCTGCACTTGCACCTCGCCCGCCTGTTCCTTCGCCGCCACATCCGCCGGCACCGCGCTCGCGCTGGCGCGGCTCTTCATCGCCTGGTAAAGGGCAAGCGCCACTTCTCCCTCGCTCATCCCCGGCGCCGGCGCCAGGTAGTCCCGCCGCGCCTCGATCGTGGCGCCAGGAATCTTCGGGTTGAGCTTCACCTCCAGCGTATGCAGCTTGCCGTCGCGCACGAACGGCTTGGGCGTGAACGCCAGCGCGTACTCCACCCTCGGCGCCAGCCCCAGCCGCTCGAACCCCAGCGTCAGGTCGTTGTTGTTCTGGAAAAACAGTCCGCCCGTCGCCGCCGCCAGGCTCGCCATCGCGTCCACCTGCGCATCGCGCTCCGGAAACTTGTCGAGCTCTTCGAAGATAAACGTCGGCAGCGGCAGTAGCGTCTCCCCCGTGTCGTTCTCCTGGCGCAGCGACAACTCCGGCCCCTGGGCATACAGCCCCTTCGCGTCCAGCGCGTTGATCACCACGCCGCCGCGCAGCGCGTCGCGAATGATCTGCTGTTTCTCCCGCCCCAGCGTTTCCGACAGGAAGCCCGACGAGGCCAGCACCACGATCCGCTGCCCCGGCTGCTTGGCGGTGTAGTCCACCACGTCCCGCACCGCCGCCAGCGCGTCCCGCGACGCTCCTACCGTAAGCTCCCATTCCGCCTCGGCCTGCGTGTCCACCGGCATGCCGCTGCAACCCGGGCACATCGGCGGCGGCGCGCCGAACGTCGCGCTCAACCCCGCCGGGTTTGTCAGGCTCTGGACGCCCCCGAGTCCGGTACATCCGCTGGCCGCGAGCGTCATCGCCTCCTCGGCCGCGGTATTGTGCAGCACCGCAATTTGGTAGGCGTCAAACTGCGAGATCCGCGGGCAGGCGGCGAAGGCGCCCGGATTTGCGCGCGGATGCGGCGAGACCTCCGCGATCGTTTTCGCCAGCGCCGCCCGGTCGCGCGTAAATCCCAGACTCTGCTTGCCCGACATCGTGAACACCGCCATCCGGTCGCCCGGCCCCAGCTCCTCGTGCAGGAACCGCACCGCCGCGTTCCGCGCCTCCATCAGGTCCTGGGTGCCGCTGTTCACGTCGTCGAACAGCAGCGCCACATACCGCGGCTCAACGCTCGCTGCTCTCGCCGCGGGCGCCGCCCCGGTCGCCGCCGCGCCCGCCGCCCGCCCCTCCGCCGCCGTTGGCGCTGCGCCCGGCACCGCCGCCGTCTCCGCCTGAAACGCCGTCAGCGTCTGCGGCTTCCCGTCATCGGAAATTTCGAAGCGCTGTTCCTTCAGCCCGGTGATGGCTTTACCGTTCTTGTCCCGCACCACCACCGTCAGCGGTACCGTCGTGGCCTGCGCCACAATTACCGGCGCCAACGTGTACGGCGCGCTGCTCGCCCGGATCGGCGCCTGCCCCATCGCCGCCGCCGCCAACAGCGGTAGCAGCCACGCCAGCCGGGTTAAGTTGGATCCCGCAGTCCGCATAAGCGGACCCGCCATGCACCGTGGGCGCAGTATGGAACGTCAGGCTGAATTTTGCAAGCGCTATCTGCAGCTATCTCGCCGTGTACCCGCCGTCAATCACCAGCTCTGAGCCGGTGATGAACTTCGCCTCCTCCGACGCCAGATACACCACCCCCCACGCCACGTCGTCCGCCTCCCCCATTCGCCCCAGCGGATGCAGCCGCGCGATCGCCTCTTTCGCCGCCGCCGGATCGTCTTTCGTATTCACGAACCCCTGCACCATCGGCGTCCAGATATACCCCGGGTGCACCGAGTTCACCCGGATTCCTTCGCCGGCATAGAGCAGCGCGTCGGTCTTGCTCATCAGCCGTACCGCCCCTTTCGAGGCGTGATACGGCGGCGCGTCCGGTGCGCCCACCAGCCCGTAAATGGACGACAGGTTGACGATGCTCCCCGCCCGCTGGTTGCGCATGATCGGCACGGCGTGCTTGGTGCACAGAAATACGCCCTTCACGTTCACCGCCTGCACCGCGTCCCACTCCGCCTCCGTCAGCTCATGCGTCGGCTTGTCCGGCCCCGCGATCCCGGCGTTGTTCACCAGCACGTCCAGCGCGCCCCAGCGCCGCGCCAACTCGCCGAACACCCGCTCCACCTCCGCTTCGCGCGTCACGTCCATGTGCCGGAAGGTCACATCCAGCCCGCGCACGCTCAGCTCCCGCGCCAGCGCCGTTCCCCCCGCGTCGCGCACGTCCAGGCATGCCACCGCCGCCCCCTCCTCCGCCATGCGAATCACGCACGCCCGCCCAATGCCCAGCGCGCCGCCAGTCACGATCGCGAATTTCCCCTTCAGCCGGTCCATATCCCGTATCCCGGTGCCTCACCGGCAGGATATAAGACCGGCCGCGTCCGCTTTGTGATGCGCATCACGCCGCGGGGGCCGCGTATCAATCGTTGGGGTGGCGCGGCGGCTACTCGCGCGCGGCGTAGCGGCGGGCGATGTAGTCCTCTAGGATGGCGATGAACTCCTGCGCCAGCCCCTCGCCGTGCAGCGTCTTCCATAGCCGCCCGTCCACATAGACTGGCGCCTTCGGCGCCTCGAACGTCCCCGGCAGCGAGATCCCCAAATTGGCCTGCCGGCTCTCCCCCGGCCCGTTCACCACGCAGCCCATCACCGCCACCGTCATCGTCTCCACGCCGGGGTGGGTCTTTTTCCACTCCGGCATCCGCGCCCGGATGTGCCCCTGGATCTGTTCCGCCATCGCCTGGAAAAACGTGCTCGTCGTCCGCCCGCACCCCGGGCATGCCGTCACTTGCGGCGTGAACGCGCGCAGCTCCAGCGATTGCAGGATCTGCTGCGCCACCCGCACTTCCTCGCACCGGTCCCCGTCCGGCGCCGGCGTCAGCGACACCCGGATCGTGTCCCCGATCCCCTCCTGCAGCAGCACCGCCATCGCCGCCGTCGATGCCACCACGCCTTTCGTCCCCATGCCCGCTTCCGTCAGCCCCAGGTGCAGCGGATATTCGCACGCCGCCGCCAGCCGCCGGTACACCGCGATCAAATCCTGCACCCCCGACAGCTTGGCGCTCAAAATGATGCGGTCGTGCCCTAGCCCGATCGCCTCCGCCGCCTCCGCCGACTCCAGCGCCGAGGCCACGATCGCCTCCAGCATCACCGCCTTCGCCGGCTGCGGCTGCGCCTGCTTGGCGTTGGCGTCCATCATCCGCGTCAGCAGCGCCTGGTCGAGCGAGCCCCAGTTCACCCCGATCCGCACCGGCTTGCCGTGCTCCTTCGCCAGTTCGATCAGCGTGCGGAAGTTGGCGTAGTCCTTGCGCCCGATATCGGCGTTGCCGGGATTGATGCGGTACTTCGCCAGCGCCGCCGCGCAGTCGCGGTATTGCGCCAGCAGCAGGTGCCCGTTGTAGTGAAAGTCGCCGATCAGCGGCGCCGCCGCGCCCGCGTCCCGCATCCGCGCCGCGATCTCCGGCACCGCCCGCGCCGCGGCTTCGGTGTTCACCGTCACCCGCACCAGTTCGCTGCCCGCCCGCGCCAGCGCCGCCGCCTGCGCCGCCGTCGCCGCCGCGTCGGCGGTGTCGGTGTTGGTCATCGCCTGCACCGCCACCGGCGCGCCCCCGCCCACCCGCACGCCCCCGACTTCGACTTCGACCGAACGCCGCCTCACGTCGCCGCTAGTTCTTCACCATCACCGCGCGCACGATGTCGTTGTACACCACCACCGTCATCAGGATCAGCAGGAACGCGAACCCCACCTGGTAGACACGCTCCTTGAACCGCATGCTGATCTCGTGCCGCAGGATGCTCTCGATGAATAGGAACAGGATCATGCCGCCGTCCAGCACCGGGATCGGCAGCAGGTTCAGGATCCCCAGGTTGAGGCTGATCAGCGAGGTCACCGAGAACAGCGGCAGCAGCGTCGGCGCCCGCGCCGCCTCTCCCGTCACCGAGGCGATGCCCACCGGCCCCTGCAGGTTCTGGATCGAGGCGTGGTGGCTCACCAGTTTGCCCACCAGGTCCAGGATCACCATGCTGTAGCGCTTGTTGTCCTCGAGCGAGTGCCGCAGCGCCGCGCTGAACGGCAGCCGCACGTAGGTGGTGTCGCTCACGAACGCCGCCCCGATCATCCACTGCCGCGTCCCGCCGGCCGGCCCCGGCACCGTCGGGTTCACCTTCAGCCGCGGTTCCACCGCCACCGTCTTCGTCACCCCGGCGTGGCGCACTTCGAGTTGCACCGGCCGCCCCACCGTGCCCAGCTTCGTCGTCGCCCGCGGCGGCTCCGCGCTTTGGATCAGCTCGATCACGTCGCCCGGATACCGCACTTCCCTGCCGTTCACCGCCAGCACCCGGTCGCCCGGCTGCACCCCCGCCCGCTCCGCCGGCGAGCCCGCCTCGATGGTGCCGAAGCGCGCCGGTTCCTCCGGCGCCAGCCCCACCAGCGGCGGGTTGTCCGGTCCGTCGCTGCGCGGCGTCAGTTGCGTCCGGATCAGCTTCCCCTTGCGCTCCACCGTCAGCCCCAGCGGATGATCCAGCGACACCGCCGTCTTCAGGAACACCGTCTCCCAGGTCGGGTTCTGCGCCCCGTCGATGGTCACGATCCGGTCGCGCGGCTGCAGCCCCGCCGCCGCCGCCGGCGAGCCCGGTTCCACCTCGGCGATCACCGCCGGCTTGTCCAGCACCGGGTTGCGCGGATACTGCCGCATGTACACCGGGATCAGCAGCCCCACCGCCAGCACCGCGTTCATGAACGGCCCCGCGATCGCGATGATGAACCGCTGCCAGCGCGGCTTCGACAAAAACTCGTCCGGCTTGCCGCTGGGCTGGTCCATCGGGTTCTCGCCCGCCATCTTCACGTACCCGCCCACCGGCAGCAGGCTGATGCGGTAGTCCGTGCCGCCGTAGCTCACCCCCAGCAGCCGCTTGCCGAAGCCGAGCGAAAACGTCTCCACCCGCACCCCGAACAGCTTCGCCGCCAGGAAGTGGCCGAGCTCGTGCACGAACACGATCACGCCCAGCACCAGCATCACCGCCAGCGTGTTGATCACCAGGTGGTTCAAACTTGGCATCGCGCCGCTCGCCTACCCTTGCTTCCTCTCATAGCCGGCTTACCGGCCCATACCCTCCCGCTGCACGTCACGGGCCATCGCCCGTGCCCGCGCGTCCACCTCCAGCACCGCCTCCAGGCTCTCCACCCGCGGCGCCCCCATCCGCTCCAACGTCTTCGCTATCACCGTCGGAATCGCCAAAAACCCGATCTCGCCCGCCGCGAACGCCGCCACCGCGACCTCGTCCGCCGCGTTCAGCGCCGCCCCCGCTCCCCCGCCCGCGCGCCAGGCCTGCCGCGCCAGCGCCAGGCAGGGAAAATTAGTTCCGTCCGGGCTTTCGAACTCCAGCTTCCCCGTCTCTACCAAGTTTAGCCGGTTTCCGGCCGCCCCGAGGCGCTCCGGGTAGGTCAGCGCGTATTGGATCGGCATCTTCATGTCTGGCGGGCTCATCTGCGCCAGCACCGAGCCGTCCACGAACTCCACCATCGAGTGCACGATGGACTGCGGATGCACCAGCACCTCCACCGCGCTCTCGTCCATCCCGAACAGCCAGCACGCCTCGATCACCTCGAAGCCCTTGTTCATCAGCGTCGCCGAGTCCAGGCTGATCCGCTCCCCCATCCGCCAGGTCGGATGCTGCAGCGCCGCCGCCCGCTTCACTCCCGCCAGCGCTTCCCGCGTCCAGCCCCGAAACGGCCCGCCCGAGGCGGTCAGCACCAAACGCCGCACGCGGTTCCCGCCACCTCCCGCCAAACACTGGTGAATCGCGCTGTGCTCGCTGTCCACCGGCAGGATCGCCGCCCCGCCCTTCCGCGCCGCCTCCAGCAGCAGTTCGCCCGCCGCCACCAGCGCCTCCTTGTTCGCCAGCGCCAGCCGGCAGCCCGCGCGCGCCGCCGCGAACACCGCCTCCAGCCCCGCCACCCCCACCGTCGCCGCCACCACCGTGTCCGCCCCGCAGCCCGTCGCCACTTGCCGCAGCCCCTCGCCGCCGCTCAGCACCTCCGGCCGCGGCCGCAGATCCGCGATCCGCTCCCGCAGCGCCGCCGCCGCCGCTTCCGTGCGCAGCGCCGCCAGCGCCGGCCGCCAGCGCCGCACCTGCTGTTCCAGCTCAGATC
>JAKAOE010000128.1 GCA_021823305.1 Acidobacteriota bacterium | reverse complement strand
TCTTCCCGGCGTGGAAGCGTTGAGCGAGGCGTAAACCGGCATGCAGAAAAACCACCGCCACGCCATGATGGTGGCGAACTGGAAGATGCACAAAACCGGCGCCGAGGCAGCGGCGTTTCTGGCGCGGCTGCGCGAGACGGGCGCGGTGAAGCCGGGCGGGTGCTTCGTGGTGGTGGCGGCGCCGTTTCCGGCGCTGGCGGCGGCGGCCGAGGCGGCGCACGGCATGGACGTGGGCGTTGCCGGGCAGAATCTGCATTGGGAGAGCGAAGGAGCGTTCACTGGTGAGGTTTCGGGCGCGATGCTGGCCGCCGCCGGCTGCACCTACGTGCTGGTGGGCCACTCCGAGCGCCGCCACCTGTTCGGCGAAACCGACGAGATGGTGCACAAGAAGGTGCGCGCCGCGCTGGCTGCCGGCCTGACGCCGATCGTCTGCGTGGGCGAGACCGAGCAGCAACGGGCCGAAAACGAGACCGAGTTGATCCTGCGCTACCAGTTCGAGCGCGCCTTCTGGGGGACCTCGGCCGAGGATTTGCTGCGCTGCGTGCTGGCGTATGAGCCGGTGTGGGCGATCGGTACCGGCAATACCGCGACGCCGGCGATCGCGGAAGGCGCGCATCGCTTTCTGCGGCACTGCGTGCTGGACATTTTCGGGGCGGAAGCGGCGGCCGGGTTCACCATCCTGTACGGCGGCAGCATCAAGCCGGGCAACATGCGGGCGCTGCTGGAGCAGCCGGACGTGGACGGCGGCTTGGTGGGCGGCGCCAGCCTGGACGCCGACACCTTTGCCGCGCTGGTGCGGACCGCCAACGTAAGCTAGGGCAATGGGTTGTGGGCGCCGCGGGCGGTCCCCGGGAGCGCCATGCGCCTGCTATACTGTAGCGGTCGCGGAAGTGGTGAAACTGGCAGACACACCATCTTGAGGGGGTGGCGCCGCAAGGCATGCGGGTTCGAGTCCCGCCTTCCGCACCACTAGGATTTCGCCCAAGGACGCTGCGTGCAACTTCTCATAACCCTGCTGCACATTCTGGTCTGTTTCTTCCTGATCACCGTGATCCTGCTGCAGAGCGGCAAGGCGGGCGACATCGCCTCGGCCTTCGGCGGTATGGGCAGCCAGACGGCGTTCGGCCCGCGCGGCGCGCAAACCGCGCTGGGCAAGGCGACCATCGTGTGCGCGGTGCTGTTCATGCTGACCAGCATCACCCTCGCCATCCTGACCGCCGGCGGCAAGTCCAACGCCAGCTCGATTCTGGGCTCGACGCCGGCGGCGACGCACACCGCGACGCAACCCAAGCCCAAGCCCAAGCAGTAATTCCGCGGCGGCGCTGCCGTGCTCGATCAGATCACCTTCCCGGTCGGGCCGCTGGCCTGCAACTGCACCATCCTGGGCGACCGCGAGGCGCAGGCGGCGCTGGTGATCGACCCGGGCGCGGAGGTGGGCGAGATCGAGCGGCTGCTGGAGGCGCGCGGATGGAAGCTGCACGCCATCGTCGTCACCCACGCCCACATAGACCACATCGGCGGGGCGGAGGCTCTGCGGCGGGCGAGCGGGGCGCCGGTTTGGCTGCACCCGCGCGACTTGCCGCTGGCTGGCACGCTGGGGATGCAGGCGCAGTGGATCGGCGTGGCGCCGCCGCCCGCGCCCCAAGTGGCGGGGGAGCTGACCGCGGCGGCGCGGCTGATGCTGGGCGCGCATCCGGTGCAGGTGCTGGAGACGCCCGGCCACACGCCGGGCAGCGTGTGCCTCTACCTGCCCGAGGATGGCGTGTTGTTCGCCGGCGACACGCTGTTTGCCGGCTCGATCGGGCGCACCGATCTGCCCGGCGGCGATACCGGCGCGATCCTGCGGTCGCTGCACGACGTGGTGCTGGCGCTGCCGGATGCGACCCGCGTCGTCCCCGGCCATGGGCCGGAGACGACGATCGGGCGGGAGCGCCGCGGCAACCCCTTCCTGCAGCCGCGCTGAGCTCCGCTTAGTGGGCGCTGGCCGCGGGCACCACCTGCACCGGCTGCTTCAGCGTGAAGCTGAGGACGGTTTCCGCCGGCAGGTTGACTTCGGCGGGCTTGGTCAGCGCCTGCGCCGCGGTGCCGGCGCCGGCGCCGGTGGCGGCGCCGATGGCGGCGCCCTTGCCGTGGCCGACCAGCGCGCCGACCAGGGCGCCGAGGGCGGCGCCGCCGCCGATGGCGACCTCACTGCGGGTGGTGCGGTTGCCGGCGAGGCGGCTGACCTCGGTGGTGGTGAGGCCGTAGCTCTGGCCGTTATAGGCCAGCGAGGTGAGCGCCAGCACCAGGCGCGACTGGCCCTTGAAGTGGCCGGCGCTGTCGGCGGCGACCACGTCGCCGGTGAGGGTGGCGCCGCGGGGGATGGCGATCTGGCCGTTGACCCGCACCGGTTGGGCGAGCGTGGCGCTCCAGCCTTGGCCGGCGGTGGCGCTGGCCGAACTCAGCGGGCTATTGAGGCGCACCTGCAGCGTCGTGCCGGTCTCGACCTGGACCGGCGCGGCCGCCTGGATGGCGGGGGCAGGGGCAGGCGCGGGCGCGGCACTGGAGCGGCTCGACGAGCGGGCGTGCCGCGGGGCGGAGGCGCCGGACATCGAGGTGGCCGGGGCGGGGGCGCCGGACATCGCATTGGCGGGGGCGGGCGCCGCGGACGGATTCGCCGGCGTATTGGTGGAGATCTGGTTGTCCACTTGGGTCACGCCCGGCATGTTGGCGTCGCCGGCGGCGGCCTGGCGGGCCGCTTCGCTGTTGACGCTGCCCTTCAGGGTGACCACGCCGTTGAGAGTGGAAGCGGTGACGGCCGCGCCGGAGAGGGCAGGGTCGGCATTCAGCTTGCTTTGCACCGCCTGGTTGATGGTCTGATCCTGGGTGTTCGCGCTGCTGCGCGAGCAAGCAGTGATGGCGACCGCCAGGATGGAGGCGGAAAAGATTGCTGCGAGAGCGCGGCTTGACATAAATTCCTCCAGGCAAAACCGCCGCAAAGCGGCAAAAAGTACCGGTCCAGCGTGAATCGTAGCGCCTATTGTTGACCGGGTGCAATCCACGTGCCAAACTTGAGCGATTCCCGCGGTTTTACCGGCAACGATTGCCAAACCCCTATGCCAGCCTGATCCACGCCTGGGAGCGGCGCCTCAACCGCGTGGATCAAGACCGCCGCCTGACCGCCTTCGACTGGGGCAGCGAGTGGCTGCGCGCCACGCCGGTGAACGGATTGGGGCCGTGGAGTCCGGAGGCGCCCGCATCCGCCATCGTCGAGGCGCTACGCGACTGGAACACGCGCGTCTTACGCGAGAGCGAGCGTTTTTTCGCCTATGAGCCGGTGCGTGAGTATCGCCGCGAGGGCGATTGGCTGCGCTTCGACTCGCCGGTGGAGACGCCGTACCCGGAGAACCGGCAGGTGGTGGCGCGCTGGTTCCCCGCGCCCGGCCGCAAGGCGGTGGTGGTGGTGGCGCAATGGAACGCCGACGAGCAGGGGCATTGGGGACTGTGCAGCCTGCTGCAGCGGGCCGGCATCGCGGCGCTGCGGGTGAGCATGCCCTACCACGACCGGCGCATGCCCGGCGGCCTGAAACGCGCCGAATATACGGTGGACTCGAACATCGGCCGCACCATTCACGCCGCGCGTCAGGCGGTGGCCGACATCCGCGCCGCGCTCGACTGGCTGGAACAGGAGGGCTACACCTCGCTCGGGATCGTGGGCACCAGCCTGGGCTCGTGTTACGCGCTGCTGACCAGCGCGCACGAACCGCGCCTGCGCGTGAACGTGTTTAATCATGTGTCGGAATACTTCGGCGACGTGGTGTGGACCGGACTGGCGACGTGGCACGTGCGCGACAGCCTCGCCGGCTATCTCGACCAGGACCAGTTGCGCGAGGTCTGGCGCGTGATCAGCCCGGCCAGCTATCTCGACACCTATGCGCGCCTTGCCCGGGAAACCGGCAAGCGCAGCCTGCTGATCTGGGCGCGCTACGATCCGTGCTTTCTGCCGCAGTTTTCGCGCGAGGTGGTGGCGTCGTTCCGCCGGCTGGGGCTGCCGTTTGAAGCCCATGGACTGCCCTGCGGGCATTACACCATCGGCCGCTGGCCGTTCAAGTACATGGACGCCGGGCTGATCGTGCGGTTCCTGAGGCGCGAGCTGTGACCATCTGGCGGCGGTAACCGCCAACATGGGTCGCCGGATTCATCTCGACGGGAGCACAACACGCTTGACACTGCTTCCGGGGGGTAGAGAGTATGCGGTATCGGACTCCGATTTGATGACGCAGTCCGCATGAAACTGTGAGGTATGCATGACCTTTAACTGGAATTGCTTCCGCGCAGCCCTTTTGGTCACCGCGGCCGCTGCTCATGCGGCCCAGCCCTCGCGATCTCTGGGCTCGCCGCGGCGCGAGATCCTTGCGTTGGGCGGTCGGAAGTGAAGCGATTTGCGGTACTGGCGCTGGCGTCGGTTGTCGCGGCGAGCGTCGGCTTGGCGTCGCCGAACTGTATACATGCTCAGGCCAGGGGGCTTGATGCGGAGCCTGCGGTCGCGGGGGCGACAGTCGACTGGATTTGCCGCCTTAGGGCGGGCGGCGGGTGCAACCCGCGTGTGGAGGGGCCACCGACGGAGGACCCGGTGCGGTGGTTTTGTCCGACCTGTACTCCCGGGCTCCTGATCATGTTCGCCTTCGGCCTCGACAATACGACTCAGATCAAGGGCGGGCCGGGCTGGATGGACGCGGACGTGTACCAAGTCCAGCTCACGACGACGGCGCCGGCAACGCACGCGCAGATGATGAAGCTGCTTCAAGGTGTCGTCGTAAAGGCGTTCGGACTTCGGTACCAGGTCGAGCGGCCGCCGGCACCGGTGTATAGGTTGACGGTCGCGCGGGGCGGACCGAAGTTTGGCCGGACCAAGAAGTCGATCGCCATGACGAGGGACGCGCTCATGGCGGGCTTCTACGATTTTGGGTCGGTCACCGAACTCGTCGGTTGGCTCAATCGTTACTACTACCTCGGCGCCGACCTGCGCCACCCGGTTGTGGACGCAACAGGGTTGCAAGGGCGCTACGACATCCGGCTCAAACTCGGGGCGGGGACGTCCGTGACTCGTGCACCGCTGATGGACCTGGTGCAAAAGCAGCTCGGACTGAAGGCGATAGTCGTCCCTGGACACACCAAATTCATGAAGATCGACGTCATCCGGCATCTCCACGGGCGTTGGTCCTCGTCGCAATGAGTTGGAGAGGCTGACGGGGAGGCGCGCGCTCACGCGCCGGCTTCGGCGGCGGTGCGCTGCTGGGTGAGTTCGAGGATTTCGGCGATCAACTGGGCGTAGGAGCGGCCCGCCTTTTTGGCCGCCATGGCGAACTCGGCGCCGCTCGAGAGCCAGGGGTTGGGGTTGACCTCGAGCACGTAGGCTTCGTTTTTGGGCGTGAGGCGCAGGTCAATGCGGCCGTAGTCGCGCAGGCCGAGCGCGCGGTAGGCGGCGAGCGCCGCCTCCTCGAGCGCGCGCGCCGCGGGTTCGGGCAAATCCTCCGCCAGGGCGGACTTGGTGACGCGGTAGGCTTCGCTGTTGCGTTCCCATTTGACGTCGGCGCTGGCGATCCTGGGCGTGCCCTCGGGCAGGCGCGACAGGTCCAGCTCGACCGGCGGCAGCGCCTCGGGGTTGCGGTTGCCGAGGACGCCGATGTAAATCTCGCGGCCTTCGATGTACTCCTCGACCAGCGCCGGCGAATCGAAAGTCTCGTGGATGCAGTCAATGCGCTGCATCAGCTCCTTGACGCTGTGGACGACGGAGGCGGCTTCGATGCCGATGGAGCCGTCCTCGCGGGCGGGCTTGACGATCAGCGGAAAGGCGATGTCGTGGGCGTGCTCCAGGCGGCCGCGGTAGCAGGCGGCGAAGCGCGGGGTGCGAATGCCATGGAAGGCGAAGATCTTCTTGGCCAGCGCCTTGTCCTGCGCCAGGTGGAGGGCGTGCGGTCCGGCGCCGGTGTAGGGGCGGCCGAGCAGGTCGAAGAAGGCCGCCAGATGCACGTCGCGGGTGTCGTCGCCGGCGAAGGATTCGGTCAGGTTGAAGAGCAGGTCGGCGTCGGACTTCGCCAGACCAAGCAGGTTGGACTCGCGTCCGTCGAGGACGTAGTAGCTGGGTTCGTGGCCCAGCTTTTCCAGCGCTTCGAAGATCTCGACGTGGTCGGGCTTCGGACGCCGGCGCCGGCGCTTGCGGGCCGGGCGGCGCGCGGCCTCCGGGG
>JAKAOE010000127.1:1254-6252 GCA_021823305.1 Acidobacteriota bacterium | reverse complement strand
GCATCATCGAGCGCTCCGGCACGCCCTACTTCTCCTTCAAGGACCTGGACGAGAACAAGCCCACCGGCTCGATCAAGATCCGGGTGGAGACCATCGATTACTTCCTCCGCCGCTATCGCGAGGACATCGTCGACCGGCGCCTGGCGCGGCAGCGCATCGAGGAGCGCCTGGCCGCGCTGGAGCGCGAGCTGCGGGCGGAGCCTGTGGAGGTGTGCGTCCGTGCCTGAACTGCAGACTGCCCCGACCCCGTCCACTCCCCCGCCGGCGCGCCTGGCGGGCGTGGATGTCTCCCTGCACGAGTTCCTGATGAACGGCGAGCGCGGCCAGCCGCGCTACCAGCCGCCGCCGGACCTGCGCCTGCCCGAGGCGGTGTTCCCGCGCTATCCCGCGATCCTGGCGACGGCGGCCGAGGACCTCGAAACGCCCCCCTGGACCGAGCCGCCCGCGCGCCACTGGACTGTGCCCCAGATCTACCGCGGCCTGCGCGGTTGGATGTTCCCCTACCTGCGCTCGCGCCTGCTGCCCGGCGACTTTCACCCCATCATCGCCTACCTGTTCACCGAGTGGAAATGCAACCTCGAGTGCCACTACTGCTGGGCCTTCAACAACAGCGTCAAGGGCATGACCGAGCCGGTGGCCCGTGCCGCCCTCGACTGGCTCGCCGACGCCGGCGCCGGCGTGCTCGCGCTCATGGGCGGCGAGCCGCTGCTGCGCCCGCAATTCGTGCACAAGGTGGTGGATTACGCCTCGCGCCGCGGCCTGTGGGTCTACCTGCCGACCAATGGCCGCCTGCTCCGCCCCGAGGTGACCGATTGGATGGGCGATGCCGGTGTGGCCACCATCAATCTCGCGGTCGATTCGGTCGAGATCAAGCCCAGCCTGCCCAAGGCGTTGGCGCCCATCCGCAAGCACTTCGACTACCTGATGAAGCGCCAGCACCGCTACGGCTTCACCGTCTTCTTCAACATCAACATCTGCCGCAACAACCTCCAGGACGTGCGCGAGCTGACCGAGATCGCCCATGCCAACGGCATCTCCACCGACTATCACATCAACGAATCGCCGATGACCGCGCATGGCGACTTCAAGCATCTCCAGGGCAACGAGACCTACATCACCCGCGACGATTGGCCCCGGGTGGACGAGACCATCGACTGGATCATCGAAAAGAACCAGTCCGGCTACAAAATGGTGGACTCGGTGCAGCGGCTGCGGCAGATGAAGCGCTTCATGCGCGGCGAGCAGGGCGTGTGGCCCTGCCGCGCCGGGCAGAACTCGCTCATCGTGCGCGTCGACGGCACGCTTGCGCCCTGCTTCCCGCTCTACTCCGCCACCCAGGACTGGGGCGCGGTGGGCGAACAGAAATTCGACACTGTGGCGCTGGATGCGATGAAGCAGACCTGCAGCCTGACCTGCTTTTCCACCCTCAACCACAACCTCGCCATGGCCTACGACGACGCCCGCGTGATCAAGTACGTCCTCAAGCAGGCCCGCCACGGCTTCCAGGGCGTCACCGGCAGCATGGATCAGAGCTGACGGCGGCCTAACGCCTATTGCTTGCGGCGCGCCTCTCGCAGCAGGCGCTCGGACGGCGTTTGCTTCCGTCGGCCCGTGAGGCGGCGCAACTCGGCGGCAAGCTCATCGAAGCCGGCACCCGCGCCGTCGCACGCGGCGCGGCGCTTGAGCCGCTCCACAAGGCGTTTCGTGACGTTGCGCACCTGCCGGCGGGCCATGGTCGGGCCATGGTAAGGATAGGATAGCCGGGGGAGGGAATGAGAGAACGCGCGGACGTCGTGGTCATCGGCGGGGGCGTGGCGGGGCTGGCGGCGCTCGGCGCGCTGCGCGAAGCCGGCTGCGACGCGCTGCTGCTGGAGGCGCGCGAACGGCTGGGCGGCCGCATTCACACGCTGCATCCCGACGGCTGGCCGGCGCCGGTGGAACTGGGCGCCGAGTTCATCCACGGCGTGCCCGCCGAGCTTGCCGGCCTGGCGGCGGATGCCGTCGACGCCGAACGCGAGGATTGGGCCTGGCGCGATGGCAAGCTGCTGCCGGCGGGCGAGCTCGGCGGCGGCGCGTGGCGCGTGCTCGAGGGCTTGGCAGCGATCCGCCCGCCCGCGCCGGACCGCTCCTTCGCCGCCTACTTGGCAGGCTTGGACGGTGTGCCGGAAGCGGCGCGCGATGCCGCGCGCGGCTACATCGAGGGCTACGAGGCCGCCGATCCCGAGCGCATCAGCGTCTACTCGCTGAGTCGCGAGCGCGCCGCCGTCGGCGGCGGTGCCGGCCCGCGGCGCACGCGCGCCGGCTTCGACGCGCTGCTCAACGAGCTCGGCGATGGCGGGCGGGTTTTTCTTGGCGCGGTGGTCGAAAGCGTCGAGTGGCAGCCGGGGCGCGTGCGGATCGCCGCGCGCCGCCAGAGCGCGGAACTCCAGGTCGAGGCGCGCGCGGCGGTGGTGACGCTGCCGCTGGCGCTGCTCCAGTCCGGTGCGGTGGCGTTCTCGCCCGGGCTCACCGTCAAGCACGCGGCGCTGCAGCGGCTGGCGATGGGCGGCGCGCTGCGCATCACGCTGCGCCTGCGCGAGCCGCTGTGGCGGGAAGTGCGCGACGACGCCGGGCGGCGGCTGGAGGCGCTCGGCTTTCTCTTCGGTTTCGAGCGCGATTCCGGGCATTTCCCCACCTGGTGGACCCATCCGCGGGCGGCGCAGATCACCGGCTGGGCCGCCGGCCGCCACGCCGAGGCCATGGCTGGCTGGCCGGAGGAGCGCCTGCGGTCGCGCGCCGTCGCCGACCTGGCGGTGCGGCTGCGGCTTCCCGAGCCGCGGCTCGAAACGGCCCTGCTGGGCGCGCACACCCACGACTGGCAGGCCGACCCCTTCAGCGCCGGCGGCTACAGCTACACCTGCGTCGGCGGGCTGGACGCGGCCGCCGAGCTGGCCGCGCCCCTGGAAGGCACGCTGTTCTTCGCTGGCGAGGCCACCGACGCCCAGGGCGAGCACGCCACCGTCCAGGGCGCCCTGCACAGCGGCCGCCGTGCCGCCGCGGAACTGCTGGCGGCGCAATCCGGCATCTAATTCCTCATGGCGAAGCCGAGTAGCAATCCGCGCTTTTGGTCGCAGCGCGTGACGCGCGAGAGCAACGCGCTCGATCTGGAGCCGGGCGTGTTCAAGCTGGCTTCGCCGCGCGCGGTGGCGCTGTCGTTGCGGCGCTCGGCGCTGACCAGCGCGCGCCGCAAGGCCGATCCGTTCCGCTCGGCCATGTCGATGCTCAACTTCTACATCAACCGCGCCGGCAAAACCCTGCCGTCGGAGCGGCGGCAAGTGCTGCAGGCTGCGAAAGCCGAACTGCGGCGCGCCTTCGGTCGCGCGCCCCAAAGGCGCGCGGCCTAACGCGGCAGGTCCCGCGTCGCACCAGCCGGGGCGCATCGCCCCGCCCGGCTCGTAGCTCATTCCACCGTGACGGACTTGGCCAGGTTGCGCGGCTGGTCCACGTCGCAGCCGCGGCGGATGGCGATGTAGTAGGCCAGCAACTGCAGCGGCACCACCTCCAGGATCGGCAGCAGCAGCTCCGGCGCCGCCGGCACCTCGAGCACGTGGTCGGCGGCGTCGGCGAGGTTGCTGTCGCCGGCGTTGGCCACCGCGATCACCTCGCCCTCCCGCGCCTTGACTTCCTTGATGTTGCTCAGTGTCTTCTCGTAGCGCGTCACCGAAGCCGGGTCGCTGGGATCGTGCGCCGCCAGCACCACCACCGGCAGGTTCTCGTCGATCAGCGCGTTGGGGCCGTGCTTCATCTCCCCCGCCGGGTACCCCTCGGCGTGGATGTAGGAGATCTCCTTCAGCTTGAGCGCGCCCTCGAGCGCGATGGGGAAGTGGATGCCCCGCCCGAGGTAGAGGAAGTCGCGCGCGCGGTAGAGCCGCCGCGCCAGCGCCTCGTAAATGTCGTCGTGGTTGAGCAGGCTCTCCAGCTTGGCCGGGATGCGGTCGAACTCCTCGAGCAGCGCACGGGCGGCGGACGCGCTGAGCGCGCCGCGCACGCGGCCGAGATAGATGCCCAGCGTCGCCAGCGCGGTGAGCTGCGAGGTGAAGGCCTTGGTCGAGGCGACGCCGATCTCCGGGCCGGCGTGGGTCAGCAGCGCGCCGTGCGCCTCGCGCATCAGCATGCTGCCCACCACGTTGGCGATGGCCAGCGTCTTCGAGCCGCGGTCGCGCGCCTCGCGCAGCGCCGCCAGCGTGTCGGCGGTCTCGCCCGACTGCGAGACCAGCACCGTCAACTGATCCGGACGCACCAGTGGGTCGCGGTAGCGGAACTCGCTGGCGTAGTCCACCTCCACCGGAATGCGGGCGAGCTGCTCCAGCATGTACCTGCCCGCCAGCCCGGCGTGCCAGGAGGTGCCGCAGGCCACCATGCGCACGCTTTGGAAGGAGCGGAAGTCGGCCTCGGTGAGCTCCATCTCGTCCAGGAACACCTCGCCCCGGTCGCGCGAAACCCGCCCCAGCAGCGTGTCGCGCACCGCGCGCGGCTGCTCGTAGATCTCCTTCAGCATGAAATGCTTGAAGCCGCCCTTTTCCGCCAGGATCGGATCCCAGGTGATGTGGGTGATCTCGCGGCTCACCGGCCGTCCCTGGAAGTCCATCAGCCGCACGCCCTCGGGCGTGAGCACGGCGACATCGCCGTCGGCGAGGAAGAAGACGTCGCGGGTGTGGTGCAGCAGCGCCGGAATGTCGCTGGCGACGAAGAACTCGTCCGCCCCCAGCCCGATCACCGCCGGCGGGCCGTTGCGCGCCGCCACGATCTTGTCGCGGTCGCGGGTGGAGATGGTCGCCAGCGCGTAGACGCCCGTCAGCCGTGGCAGCACCGCCAGCACCGCCGCCTCCAGCGAGGCCGCGCCGCGCTGCATCTCGGCCTCGATCAGGTGCGCGACCACCTCGGTGTCGGTTTCGGTGCGGAAGCTGTGGCCCGCGGCGGCCAGCTCGCGCTTCAGGGTGAGGTAGTTCTCGATGATGC
>JAKAOE010000127.1:0-1244 GCA_021823305.1 Acidobacteriota bacterium | reverse complement strand
TGATGCCGTTGTGCACCACGACGATGTCGCCGGTGCAGTCGCGGTGGGGATGCGCGTTCTCCTCGGTGGGACGGCCGTGGGTGGCCCAGCGGGTGTGGCCGATGCCGTAGTGGCCGTCGAGCGGCTGCAGGCGGATATTCTCTTCCAGGTTGCGCAGCTTGCCCTGCGCGCGCCGCAGTTCCAGCTTCGCGCCGCCCTCGCCGTTGCCGTTTTCGATCACCGCGATGCCGGCCGAATCGTAGCCGCGGTACTCCAGCCGCTTCAGCCCGTCGAGGATGACCGGCACCACGCGCTTCTTGCCGATATAGCCCACGATCCCGCACATAGCGGCTCACTCCTCCCAGCGAATGGAAAACTCCTCGATCACCGGATTGGCCAGCACCTCGCGCGCCGCGCGCTCCACCTGGAGGCGCGCCTCCGCCGGATCGGCGCCCGCGGCCACCTGCACCCGGAACACCTTCGCCTGCCGCACCTCCGCCACCGCGCCGAAGCCGAGCTTGCGCAGCGCCGCGTGGATCGCCTGGCCCTGCGGATCCAGCACCGTGGGCTTCAATCCGACCTGCACCCAGGCCGTCATCGCTGGTCCTACCGCGCCGCGGTCGCGGCCATCGCCGCGATGCGCTCCTGATAGGCCTTGACCATGGCGTCGCTGTTGGGCATCGCCCGCACCAGCTTCTCCAAGTTGGCGCAGGTGCGCGGATTTTTTTGCAGCTCGCGCAGCTTGGCCAGATGCGGCTCCATCTTGGCGTAGACGAAGATATGTTCGCCGTTGCAGTCGCTGAACAGCGCCGAGTCGATGGCGCCGTGCAGCACCATGGCGCACGCCATCTCCCAGTAGGTGGTGATCATGCGCAAGTAGGCGCTGTGCTCGCCGCGCAGCACCGCGACGATGTCCTCGGCGCTCTTGGGATGAAAATCACGGCCGAACCAGTTGCGCGCCTTGCGCATGACTTCCTCGCGGCGCAGATCGTACAGCTTCAGAATCAGGTGGGCGTCTTCCTGCTTGGCGGCCATTTCCCCCCTCCGGAACAGCTCATGTTAAGGCTACCATGCCGGATTGGCGCCGACAGGGCGGGTGCTCGAACCTGTCTCATAATTGGTGCACCGAGCCCTGCCCGCCGCGGACCTGCGGCTTTTCACCAAGAAAAGCCGCACGCGATTTCCAGTTGGCCGTTCGCAGGGCATTATGAGACAGGTTGGCTCTGTTGACATCCTTGGTGCGCGGCAGGGCAGACCGGCTAGCG
>JAKAOE010000126.1 GCA_021823305.1 Acidobacteriota bacterium | reverse complement strand
GCATCGGGCGGCGCCGCGAACTGCGCCGCCGCCGGCACCGCCAGCGCGCCCGCCAGAGCCACTGCCCAGCACGAATTCCGCATGTCGGCTAGTGTAGCCGCCGCGCCGCGCCCGCGGGCGGACGCCGGTTCCCGCCGGCGGGAATTCGCGCTCCGATTCCGGCGCTCCGCATGCGATCATGCCCCATGCGCCGCATCTGCCTCCTCGCCCTGGCCTGCGCGAGCCTGCTCGCGGCGCAGGCGCCCACCTTGGGCGCGTGGGCGCCGCAGGCTTCCGGCACGCGCGCCGCGCTGCGCGGGCTGAGCGCGTTCAGCGCCGAGGTCGTGTGGGCAAGCGGCAGCCAGGGCACGATCCTGCGCACCACCGACGGCGGCGCGCACTGGATGCGCCTCGCCGTTCCCGGCGCCGCCGCGCTCGACTTCCGCGACATCCAGGCCTTCAGCGCCCAGCTCGCTTACGCGCTGGCGGTCGGCGCCAACGGCGGCATCTACAAGACCACCGACGGCGGCGCCACCTGGGTCAAGCAGTACGGCAACACCACCCGCGCCGCCGGCTTCTTCCTCGACGACCTCGCCTTCTGGGACAAAGACCATGGCTTGGCGCTCGGCGATCCGCTGAACGGCCATTTCCTGCTGCTGCGCACCACCGACGGCGGCCAGCAGTGGCAGCCGGTGACCGACACGCCGCCGGCGCTGGCCGGCGAAGGCGCCTTCGCCGCCAGCGGCACCACGCTGGTCGCCGGGCCCCACGGCCTGGCGTGGTTCGCCACCGGCGGCCGCTCCGGCGCGCGCCTGTTCCGCAGCCCGGACCAGGGCCGCACCTGGAGCGTGGCCGATACGCCGCTGAGCGCGCCCGGCTGGTCGGGCGCCGGCATCTTCTCGCTGGCCTTCTATAAGAACGGCGAGTTCGGCATCGCCGTCGGCGGCGACTACACCCGCCCCGACGACCGCGACCATGCCGCTGCCGTCACCAGCGACGGCGGCGCGACCTGGCGCCTGGCCACCACCCCGCCCGGCGGCTACCGCTCCGGGGTCGCCTACGTGCCCGGCAGCCACGGGCGCAGCGCCATCGCCGTCGGCCCCAACGGCAGCGATATGTCGCGCGATGGCGGCGCCACTTGGGCGCCGCTCGGCGGCGAGGGGTTCAACGCCGTCGCCTTCGCCGCCGCGGATGCCGGCTGGGCCGCCGGCGCCAACGGCGCGATCGCGCACTTCCTGCCTTCAGCCGCGGCGCAGGAGGCGGCCGAGCGACGCCAGCTCCGGGATGCGCATCGCCGCCGCCAGGCCCAAGTAGACCACGCTATACAGCCCCAGCACCGGTAGCGCGGTCGTCCACGGCCCGCGCGGGCCCATGGCGGCGAAGAGCCACCGCCCCGCCGCCGCCGCCACCACGGCCGCGCCCAGCACCTTCGCCGTGAAGCCCCACGGCACGCCGGTGCGGCCGATGCGGCCACGCAGCCCGCGCTGCAGCAGCGTGAACTCCACCCAGGTCGCCAGCCCCGCCGCCGTCGTCAGCCCGGCCACGCCCCAGAGCGGGGCCAGGCCCAACTGGCGCGGCAGCCAGAAGCCGGCCATAATGCCCAGCACCGTGGTCAGCGCCACGCGCACCAGCGCGTAGTTCAGCGGGTGGCGCGTGTCGCGCAGCGCGTAATAGGCGGAGGTGTACAGCCGTCCCAGTGTCGCCGCCAGCAACCCCAGGCTCGCGCCCGCCAGCGTGCCCCAGACGTAGACCACGTCCTGCCGCCCGAACACGCCGGTGCGGTAGATCGCCGCCACCACCACGTTGCCCAGCGCCAGATAGCCCACCGCCGAGGGCGCCACCAGGAAGGCGATCTGCCGCAGCCCGGCGTTGAGCCGCAGGCGCAGGATCTGCGCCACCTCGCTTTGCTCGCCCACCGTGCCCGACATCGCCGGCAGCTCGGCCGCCGACACCGACATCCCGAACAGGCTCAGCGGCAGCATGAACAGCGTCTGCGCATACGCCAGCATCACCACCGCGCCGGTGGGCATCAGGCTGGCCAGCAGCCCGTCCACGTAGGCGCTCACCTGCCCCACCCCGCGGCTCATGAACACCGGCCCGAAGTTGCGCAGCGCGGCGCGCACGTGCTCGCTGCGGTGCCGCAGCGACAGCCGGATGCCGCGCACCAGCTTGCGCACCGCCGGCCACTGCACCGCGACCTGGAGGAAGCTGCCCGCCACCGCGCCCCAGGCCACGATCACCGCCAGCGGGAACTGCCCGGTACGCGGCCCGAAACCCAGCATGGCGGCGATGATCGCCGCGTTCCACGCCACCGGCGCGGCGTAGGAAAGGAAGAACTTGCGGTGGCTGTTGAGGATGCCCAGGCACCAGGCCGAGAGCACCAGCAGCCCCGCGCCCGGAAACAGGATGCGCACCAGCTCGATCGTGAGCGCGCGCTTGGCGCCGTGAAAGCCGGGCGCGATGATCTCGATCAGCCAGGGCGCCGCCAGCACCCCCAGGAGCACCAGCGCCGCCGCCGCCAGGCTGAGCAGCGCCAGCACCGCCCCCGCCGTGCGCTTGGCCTCCTCTTCGTCGTTGCGCGCCAGCAGCGCGGCGTAGACCGGGATGAAGGAGGCCGACAGCACCCCCTCGCCGAACAGGTTCTGCAGCATGTTGGGGATGCGGAAGGCCGCGCTGTAGGCGTCCCCGGCCGCCGAGGAGCCGAAAAAGTGCGCGAAGATGCGCTGCCGCACCAGCCCGAACAGCCGGCTCAGCAGAATCCCCGCCGCCACCAGCGCCGCCGAGCGCCGCGAGACGAAGCGGTTGGCGGGGGGAGTGGTCGCCGCCGGCATCCCCTCAGTCTAGAGCAAGCGACTTCAGCTCATCAGCTCGATCCGCAGGCCGCCCACCCAGCCCGCGACCAGGTTGTAGAGCGCCGCGCCGATGAGCGCGCACAGCCCGCCCAGGATCGCGTACACCACCGGCAGGATGAGCAGCATCGGCAGCGTGAGAATCGGCGCGAACGGCGTCGCGCCGGGGACGCGGGCGGCCGCCGCCGCCGCGAGATACATAATCGGCGTCATCAGCACCGTGATCACGATCCCCAGCAACAGGTACACCAGCAGTCCCACTTTGAACGCAGAGAATGGATCAATTCGCCGCAGAGTGGTCATAGGTCACCTCGCGCGCAGTATACGGCGAAACCCGCGGGCGCGGGCAAGCGCCCATCAGCGCGCGGCGGCCCGGATTTCGGCGGCGAAGCGCCCGGCCAGCGGCGAGGGTGGGCGGCGCTTCAGCCGCACCAGCGCCAGCGTGCGCGCGCCGCCCTCGGCCAGGGGCAGGAAGCGGCAGTCGCGCCGTGCCGTCACCGCCATCGCCGGCACCAGCGTCACCCCCAGCCCGGCGCCCACCAGGGCGAGCAGGGTGCTGAACTGGCCGCTGTCGAAGCTCAGCGGCGCCACGCGCGGCCGCCAGCGCGCCCGCCGGCACGCCGCCAGCGCCGCGGTGCGGAAGCAGTGCCCGTCGCGCAGCAGCAGCAGCGGCTCGCGCCGCAACTCGCGCAGTCCGATCCGCGCCCGCTGCGCCAGCGGGTGCGCCGCCGGCAGCGCCGCCAGCACCGGCTCCTCGAGCACCGGCGCCGCCACGAACTCGCGCGTCCGCCCGGGGAGCGGCAGCGCCGCCAGCACCCAGTCCAGCCCGCCCGCCCGCAGCCGCTCGAGCAGGAGCGGCGTGATCTCCTCCACCACCTGCACCCGCGCCGCGGGGTAGCGCCGCGCCAGCCGCGCCAGCGCCCGCGGCAGCAGGTAGGGCGCCACCGTCGGGATCGCCCCCACCGCCAGCGTGCCCTGCGCCGCCTCCTCGCGCGCCGCCACTTCGCCGCGCGCCGCCGCCATCTCCGCCAGCGCCGCGCGCGCCCGCGGCAGCAGCGCCTCGCCCGCCGCCGTCAGCCGTGCGCCGCGCCGCAGCCGGTCGAGCAGCCGCGCCCCCAGCTCCGCCTCCAGCTTGGCGATCTGCTGCGAGAGCGAGGGCTGGGAGACGTGGCAGCGCGCCGCCGCCCGGCTGAAGCCGCGCTCCTCCGCGAGCGCGCAAAAATACCGCAGTTGCTGCACTTCCATAGACGATACCTATCCGTTGGATTCCATCTATATATTGGACCTATCCCGCCGGCGCGGCTAGCCTGAGCAGAGGAGGTCCACTCATGGCCCAGAACCCGCCCCAGAACCCCGCCACCATGACCACCGACGCCGGCCGCCCGGTCGGCGACAACCAGAACTCGCTCACCGTCGGGCCGCGCGGCCCGGTGGTCTTCGACGATTTCCTGCTGTTCGAGAAGATGGCGCACTTCAACCGCGAGCGCATCCCCGAGCGCGTGGTGCACGCCAAGGGCTCCGGCGCCTACGGCGCCTTCACCTGCTCCCACCCCGGCATGGCGCGCTACACCTCGGCCGCGCTGTTCAGCGCGGTGGGCAAGCGCACGCCCGCCTTCCTGCGCTTCTCCACCGTCGGCGGCGAAAAGGGCTCGGCCGACACCGAGCGCGACCCGCGCGGCTTCGCCCTCAAGTTCTACACCGAAGAGGGCAACTGGGACATGGTGGGCAACAACACCCCGGTCTTCTTCATCCGCGATCCGCTCAAGTTCGGCGACTTCATCCACACCCAGAAGCGCGACCCGCAGACCAACCTCAAGAGCCCGGCCATGATGTGGGACTTCTGGTCGCTCTCGCCCGAGTCGCTGCACCAGGTGACGATTCTCTTTTCCGACCGCGGCACGCCCGACGGCTACCGCCATATGAACGGCTACAGCAGCCACACCTTCTCCCTGATCAACGCCAAGGGTGAGCTGCACTGGGTCAAGTGGCATTTCAAGACCAGGCAGGGGATCAAGAACTTCCACCGCGAGTCCGCCGCCGCCATGCGCGGCCAGGACCCCGACTACGCCCAGCGCGACCTCTACGACGCCATCGCCCGCGGCGAATTCCCCAGGTGGCGGGTCTGCATGCAGGTGATGACGGAGAAGCAGGCCGACGCCTGCGCGTTCAATCCCTTCGACCTCACCAAGGTGTGGCCGCACAAGGCCCACCCGCTGATCGAGGTGGGCGAGCTGGTGCTCGACCGTAATCCGGAGAACTACTTCGCCGAGGTCGAGCAGGCCGCCTTCGAGCCGCGCAACGTCGTGCCCGGCATGGGCTACTCGCCCGACAAGATGCTGCAGGGGCGGCTCATCTCCTACCCCGACGCGCACCGCTACCGCCTCGGCGTCAACTACGACGCCCTGCCGGTGAACCGCCCGCAGTGCCCGGTGCACACCTACCACCGCGACGGGTCTATGCGCTTTGACGGCAACGGCGGCGCCGCGCCCAACTACGAGCCCAACAGCCTCGGCGGCCCGGCGCAGAACCCGGCCTACCGCGAGACGCCGCGCGCGGTCAGCGGCAACGTGGACCGCCACGACCACCGCGCCGGCAACGACGACTACACCCAGCCCGGCAACCTCTTCCGCCTGATGTCGCCCGCCGAGCGCGAGCGCCTGATCGGGAACATCGTGGATTCGATGCGCGGCGTGCCGCGCGCCATCCAGGAGCGCCAGATCCTGCACTTCCACCGCGCCGATCCGGCCTACGGCGCGGGCGTCGCCCGCGGCCTCGGCATCGAGATCGAAGCGCTGCTTGCCGCCGCGGCCAAGGCCTAATCCCACGCCAAACCCGGAGCAGCGTCCAGTCGTGTAAGATGCGGCGATGGACGCTGCGCCGGCCGTGGTCACCCGCGCCCTCACCCGCCGCTTCGGCAACTTCACCGCCGTGGACAATGTTTCGCTGGCGGTCGCCCCCGGGCAGTTCTTCGGGTTTCTCGGCCCCAACGGCGCGGGTAAGTCCACCACCATCAAGATGCTCACCGGCCTGCTGGCGCCCACCAGCGGCGCGATCGAGGTCCTCGGCCTCGACCTGCTCGCCCACGGGCCCGAGGTGAAGCGCCAGATCGGCGTGGTGCCGGAGAACATGGCGCTCTTCACCCGCCTCAGCGGCGCCGAGTATCTCAACTTCGTCGGCCGCATGTACGGCCTCGACCGCCCCACCGCCGCCCGCCGCGCGAGCGAGCTGCTCGAGTTCATGCAGCTGGGAAACGAAGCCAGGAAGCTGGTCGCCGACTACTCCCACGGCATGCAGAAGAAGCTCGCGCTCGCCGCCGCCGTCATCCACGGGCCGCGCGTGCTCTTCCTCGACGAACCCTTCGAGGGCGTGGACGCGATCGCCGCCGGCACGCTCAAGGCCATGCTGCAGAACATGATCGCCCGCAGATC
>JAKAOE010000125.1 GCA_021823305.1 Acidobacteriota bacterium | reverse complement strand
CCAGCAACTTCTCGTTGCTCCAGGGCTTTTGCAGAAAGGTCTGCGCCCCCGCCTGCATCGCCTGCACCGCCATCTCCACCGTGCCGTAGGCCGAAATCATGATCACCGGCACCGACGAGACCGCGCGCAACCGGCGCAGCAGGTCCAGCCCGCCGTGGCCTTCGCCGCCCGGCAGCGCCACGTCGAGCAGCACCAGATCGAACACGTCGCCCTGGAACTTCTGCCAGCCGCCCTCGTCGTCCCCCGCCGTGGTGACCTCGAAGGCGTCCATACGGAACAGCGCCGCCAGGCTCTCCCGGATCGCCGCCTCGTCGTCCACGATCAGCAGCCGGCCCGCAGGGGCGGCGGTGGTTGCCGGCGGTTCGATGGCGGGGACGGCGGACATGGCGACTACGCTCGGCGCGGCCCTTAGGCGACCACCGGCTCCGCCGGGGCCAGCTTGGGCTGCAGCAGCGGCAACTCGATGCGGAACGCCGCGCCGCGCCGCGGCTGGCTCTCGACCCGGATGCTGCCGCCGTGCTCCTCGATGATGCCGTACGTCACGGCCAGCCCCAGGCCGGTGCCTGTGCTCATGGTACCACCCGCCCGCCCGTCCAGCCGCGCCGCGGCCTTGGTGGTGAAGAAGGGATCGAAGATGCGGTGGTGCAGCTCTTCCGGAATCCCGTCGCCGCTGTCCTCCACCACCACCCAGCCCCGGGCCGCCGCCTGCCCGGCGCCCGCCGTCTCCATCCCGCTCGCCAGCCGCAGCGTTCCGCCGCGCGGCATCGCGTCGCGCGCGTTCAGGATCAGGTTGAGAAACACCTGCTGCAGCTTGCCGGCGTCGCCCAGCACCTCGACCGCCTCCGGATGCAGCGTGCAGACGACGTGGATGCCGGCGCTGCGCAGCGGATGCTCCACCAGCGCCAGCGTTTCCCGCACTACCTGGTTGACCTCCACCCGCCGGAAGCGCGCCGCCCCGGTGCGCGAAAAACTCAGCAGGTTGGCCACGATCTCCGAAGCGCGGAAGGTTTGCTGCGTGATCGTCTCCAGCACCGCCGCGCGCGGGTCGCCCGCCGGCGTCTGTTTGGCCAGCATCTGCGCGTAGCTGGAGATCACCGCCAGCGGCGTGTTGACCTCGTGCGCCACCCCCGCCGCCAGCAGCCCCACCGAGCGCAGCCGGTCCGCCTGGATCAGCCGCTGCTCCATCTCCGCCTCCGCGGTGACGTCGCTCAGCAGCACGATGTGCCCCACGCGCTCAAACCGCGCCGTCACCAGCGGCGCGATCGCGCCGTTAACGATCCGCTCCGCCGCCCCCGGCCAGCCCTCCGCCTCCTCGCCCGCCGCCGGCGCCGCTGGCATGCGCAGTTTGCGCACGCTGTGCACGCCGCCGCCCGCGGCCGCGCGCGCGAACTCGCGCGCGAACTCCTCGCCCAGCAGCGCCGCCAGCGGCCGCCCCAGCGCCATCCGCCGCGGCCGTCCGAACATCGTCTCCATCTGCGCGTTCCAGCTCTCCACCACGCCCTCGAGGTTGGTCGCCGCCACCCCCACCTGCACGCTCTCCACGATGTTCTGGTTGAAGTCCTTCAGCCGCTGGTAGTCTTCCGCCTTCTGGCGCAGGGTGGCGTAGAGCCGCGCGTTTTCCAGGGCGATGGCCAGATAGCCGGCCAGCGTCTCCACCAGCGCCAGGTCCTCGCCGCTCAGATACTCCCCCCGCGCCGTCTTGCCCAGCCCCACGATCGCCACCGTCTGCCCCTGCAACTGGCAGGGCAGGTAATAGTGCAGTTGCAGCCGCCGCGCCGCGCCGCGCGGGCTCTCCAGCGCCAGGCGCTTCGCCTCCGGCGCGCGGAAATGTTCGTCCAGGAACGCCAGGTCCAGCGGCCCACCTTCGGCCTCCTCCAGCCCCAGCCCGCGCGCCAGCTCGAACCCCTGCGCCCCTGCCAGGAAGATCGCCGCGCGCTGCACCTCCAGCGTCCGCGCCAGCCGTTCCAGCACCAGCGGCAGCAGGCGCTCCAGCTCGGGCTCGGCGTTCATCTGCCGGCCGAACTCGATCAGCGTGCGGCGGTAGTCGTAGCGCTCGCGGTAAAACAGCCGGTCCAGCCGCTCCTGCAGCCAGCGTTTCAGCGGCTCGAACAGGATCGCGGTCACCAGGATCGCCACCAGCCAGCCCGCCCAGCCCCACGCCGGCAGCCCGATGTGGATGAGGACACCGGCCAGCCCGATCACCCCCCAGTACACCGCCACCACCGCCGCCGTGGCCAGGGTGTAGACCACGCCGCGGCGGAAGACCATCTCCGCCTGCAGCAATTGGTGCCGCCAGATGGCGTAGCCGAAGGCCAGCGGCACCAGCACCAGCGACAGCACCGAAGCGTCGGCGAAGCGCGGCAGGTCCACCCCCAGCGTGTAGGGCACGATGTACAGCCCCAGGAAGGGCACGATCGCCGCCGCCGTCCCCCACGCCATCACCCGCGCCTGGCGCGCGGTCGCCACCCGCCGCTCCCGCGCCGCGCGCAGTTCGCGCCGCCGGAACAGCAGCATCGCCGCCACGAAACAGGCGGCGAAGAAGACGTAGTCGGCGCGGTTGAGCACGTCCTGCACCGCGCTCGGCGTCACCGGCAGCCACACCGCGCCCGTCGCCAGCGCCACTTCGGCCATCCCCAGCAGCAGCGCCGGCAGGTAGAGCGCCACCGCCTGCGCTCGCCGCCAGCCGGCGCCCCAGCCCGCGGCGTGCTCCTCCGCCGCGAAGCGCAGGGCGAAGTGCGCCAGCAACGTCGGCGTCAGCAGCAGCGCCGCCTCGTTCGCCCAGAAAATCACCTGGTCGAACAGGTTGAGCTTGCCGGTGAAGTGGAAGCTGTACAGCACGAACGACGCCAGGCAGAACACGTAAAAGCGCAGCGCCTGCGCCGCCGAGCGCCGGCGGTAAAACACGAACAGCCCGATCGCCAGGTAGAGCAGCCCCACCGCCTCCAGGAAGGCATAGCGCCCCCAGTCCGGCCGCACCGCGCTCACCGCCACCCGCACCTGCCGCACCTGCCCGCCGCCCGCCGCCACCACGCTGTAGCTCAGCCGCCCGCCCACCCCGGCCGCGTACAGCCGCCGCGCCACGCCCTCCGGCGTCGCCACCGGCGCTCCGCCGATCGCCAGCAGCAGGTCGCCCGGCTGCAGCCGGCGCTCGTCCGGCGCCACCGCGGCGGCCTGCAGCCCCAGCGTCGTCCGCCGCCAGAGCACGCCGTCCGTGGGCTGGCGGAACACGAACTGCTGCCGCAGGTTCACCAGCGCCAGCGTCGCCAGCACCACGGTCAGGATCACCAGCGCCGCGGTGCGGAACTGCCACGCCCCGGGTTGGGGTGCCAGGTCCACGGTTAGAAATTGAAGGTCAGCCCGCCGCGCAGCGAGCGCGCCGTCTGCACCAGATAGAGCGTGCGCCCGTCCGCGCCCAGCATAGGAATGTAGCCCTGCGCCAGCAGGTTGTGGATCTCCACCAGCGCCGCCACCCGCCCGCCGCCGCCGAAGGCGCCCGGCAACGGCTGTTTCAGGTACAGGTTGGCGTAGGAGTTGCTCGCGTCGGCGCTGTCGTCATACGGATCCAGCCCGGTCGCCGCCAGCCGGCTCAGCGCCCGGTAACTGCACACCACCTGCGTATGCGTCACCGGCGTCACCCCGCTCAGCTTCACCGTGAAGGCGTGCGCCCGCACCGGCATCAGGCTCGCCGCCAGCGCGCCGCCCCAACGCCCGCTCGCCGGCGCCAGCACCGGACCGTCGGCGAAGCCCAGGTCCGCCCGCCAGTCGTTCCCCAGGCGGTGATCGAACACGAGGCGATAGCCCCAGCCGCCGTACGTCCCGCCGTCGGCCAGAAACATGTTATTGAACACGTCCGGCAGCAGCGATCCGCCCAGGCTGGGGTCGCTCAGCGCCCCCACCCCCTTGCCGCTCAGCCCGTAGGCGCCGTTGACCGCGGTGTGATGGAAGCTGTCCTCGAACACCGCCGCGCTCAGCGTGTCGCTCGCGGTCAGGCTCTCGCTATAGCGCACTTCCTGGTGCAGTGCCTGCTCCAGTTGCGCCCGCCCCCGCCCCAGCGTCACCTGCGACAGCGGGTCGGCCATCTCCGCCGTGGCGTCCACGAAGCGCACCGGCGGCGGCGCCGAGGCGGCGCGATACTCCAGCTCGCCCTCGCTCCCCACCTTGATGCGCGCCCGCACGTACGGATCGATGGTGGACATGGTGTTGGTCATGCTCACCGCATCCAGCAGCGATCCGAACTGCAGCTCCACCCGGCTCCCCAGGTTCAGCCCGGTGCCGTAGTTCAGCGACATCACCCGCAGCGCCGGCAGCGCGCTCAGCCCCGGCACCGTCACCTGCCGCAGCGCCATCCGCAAACGGCTGGGATTGTCGCTGTCCGCCGGCCGGAACGACGCCTCGATCCGGGTATCGCCGCCCACCCCCAGGCCGCTGCCCAGCCCATTGGTGCCCACTTCCCCGCGCAGCGACACCTGGCCGCCGCCCCACATCGCCGACTCCACCGCGAACTCGGTCGCCAGGTCCGGCGACTCGAACGCTCCGCTGCCCGCCCCCGCCGTCAACGCCACGTACCCTTCCACCGGCTGGCTGACCGCCGGCGCCGGCTGCAGCCGCAGGATCGGCTGCCAGATCGTCGCCTGCCGCAACGCCCACACGAACGCCTGGTCGCTGTGCACCCCCGGCGGCGGCCCGAACTGCACCGATTGCAGCAGCCGCGGCAGGTTCACCAGCAGCAGCGCGCGCTCGGAGGCGCGCACCTCCACCCGCTGTGGCGCCGCCACCTGCGCCCCCTTGCCCACTTCCACGTAATAGGTTCCCGGCGCCAGGCTCGCCAGCCGGAACAGCCCCCGCGCCGACGTGCGCCGTTCCATCGGCGCCTGCGCCAACCCCGCGCGTCGCACTTCCACCACCGCGTCCGCCGCCGGCCGCCCTGCCGCGTCGCTGACATAGCCCACCAACTGCCCGCGCCCCGCCACCACCGGCCCCGCCGCTGCCGCCGCCGCCAGCAGCCGCTCCCCCGGCGTCGGCCGCTGCGGCGCCTGCGCCGCCAGCCCTACTCCCAGCGCCAAGGCCAAGCCCGGCCCCAGCACCCGGCGACACGTCCACTCCCGTCTGCTTCCCGCCGCCGCGCTGTGCCGACTTCGCATGCCGCTTCGCGCTTTCCGAGGCCAGCTTACCGCATCACGATGAAATTCGCATGCGGGCTGATGGTGGTGTTGTGGTCTAGTTTATCCGTTACCGAGATCGTCAACCGATAGGTGCTCGGCGGCAGGCTGGCCAACGGCAGCGTCTTCTCGATGGTCAGTTGGTTGGCCGCATTGCTCACCGACGCGGTGCCTTGGGTGACGTTCAGCACATCCTTCAACGTCGACAGATTCTCGATCGTGTAGTGGATCGTCGCCGACGGCTTGTTGGTGCCCTTATCCACTCGCAAATTATAGATTTGCAACCAGATGCCCATGGACTGGCTCTGGTGGAACACCGCCGGCTCCCCGATCCCGCCCATCACCGGCGTCACCTTGGTGTCGCCCAAAATGAACTGCCCCGTGCCCACGTCCTTGTCCGGAACCTTCTCGATGTTGTCCGCCAAAATGATGCTGGACGACGACAGCGTCGTGTCATTGTACTCCGGCACCACGATCGCGTAGGCCTTCGTCCCCAGCTTGTTGGGGCTGTTCTCGTCCTTCAGCACCAGATTGACCTTGTACCGTCCCGGCTTGAGCAGCGCCCCGTGCCAGTAGCGCATCGTCTGCGTCGCGCACTCCGGCAGCAGCTCGTGCGGCAGGTCCACCTTCGCGGTCTGGTCCCACTGGTCCACCAGCCGCCCGGTGATGGTCGAAATCCGCCCGTAGACATCGATCTTGCCCTCGTCCACGTGGTCGGACTCCTTCATCGTCATGTTGCGGCAGGCGATCTGCAGCGTGATCGGCACCATCACCGTGTCGTCGGTGATCTTGACGAAGTCGGTGCGGTACTGGAACGGCAGCAGGCTGTAGTTGATGTTGTGGTCCACCACCTCCGACAGGTCTCTGAATTTGATCGGCGGCGGCGCGAACACCTTGGCGTAGGTGTCGATCCGGTTGAACTCGCTCTCCGACTCCGGAAAATACGACCCCGCCCCGCACGTGGTGCCGTTGGTGTTGGCGAAGCGCTGCGCCTTGCTCGCCACCCCCATTGCCTCGTTCAGCGTCAGCCCGGCGTTGGGCACATTCGCCAGCGCGTCTTTCGCGCACGGATCGGTGGTCAGCTCGAAGTCGCCGCACC
>JAKAOE010000124.1 GCA_021823305.1 Acidobacteriota bacterium | reverse complement strand
ATCTTGGTCCTGGTAGGCGAGCTGGATGAGGCGGGCGGCCTCGTCGAAGCTGGCGCCGCCCCAGGGCTCGAGGCGGAGGCCGCCGAAGCGGGTGACGGGCGGCGGGGCGGGCTCGGGCGGAGGCGGGGGCAGGCGCAGCTCGAGGAAGACGCGCGGGAAGCGCTGGAAGCCGTGGGCGGCGAAGGTCGGGGCGAGGGCGGCGGAGGGGATGGACATGAGCTGGGCTTCGATGCGCTCCAGGCCGGGGGAGGAGCGCAGCGTGGCGATCATGTGCTCGAGCAGCAGGCGCTCGTGGCCGCGGGCGGGGTCGCGGTGCTCGGGGGCGACGAAGAGGTTGCCGATCATGCCCTTGCGGGCCTCGTAGATGAAGAAGCCGTAGCCGAGCGGGTGGGCGCGGGCGCCGGGGTGGTCGAGCAGGACGTAGCCGGGCAGGATGCGGGCGTCCACGTACTGGCGGATGAGGGCGGCGGAGGGGGCGTAGTCCCAGCGCAGCAGGTCGTTCCACTCGAGGGTTTCGGCGACGAGCAGGTCCTCGAGCTGGGAGGCGCGAAACTGGCGCAGATCGAGCACATCCGCCATAGGCACATCCTAGCAATAATTGGCGCGGGCGCCCGCCGCGGCGGGACCGGGCGGGGCGGGGCGGGGCGCGTGGTAGGCTGTGGGCTATGCGAGAGGCGACGCGGGCGGTGCATGCCGGGCAGACCGGCGACGAGGGCGGGGCGCATCCGGTGGCGCCGGCGATCCAGCCCAGCGTGACCTATTACCACGACCGCACGGAGCAGCTGGACGCGGTGGCGGGGGGCGCGGAGGGGTACATGTACGCGCGCTACCGGCACCCGACCGGGGTGGCGCTGGAGACGGCGATGGCGGCGCTGGAAGCCGGGCCGGGGGCGGACGCGGGGGTATTGAGCTTCGCCAGCGGGATGGCGGCGCTGCACGCGGCGATGCTGGCGAGCGGGGTGGGGCCGGGGGACGCGATCGTGTGCGCGCAGGAGCTTTACGGCGGCACGCTCAACCTGCTGCTCAACGTGCTGGCGCCGCTGGGGATCGCGGTGCGGCCGGCGGACTTCAACCGGCCGGAGGAGCAGGACCGGGCGCTGGCGGGGGCGGGGGTGCGGCTGGTGGTGATGGAGACGATTTCGAACCCGCTGCTGCGCGTGGTGGACGTGGAGGCGGTGGCGGCGAAGGCGCACGCGGCGGGGGCGAAGCTGCTGGTGGATGCGACCTTCAGCAGCCCGGCGCTGTGCCGGCCGCTGGAGCTGGGCGCGGACTACTGCGTGCACAGCGCCACCAAGTACATCGGCCGGCACGGCGACGTGACCGGCGGGCTGGTGGCGGCGCGGAGCGCGGAGCTGGCGGGGCTGGACGGGTTGCGCAAGCTGGCGGGCGGGATGCTGGGGGCGTTCGAGGCCTGGCTGATCCTGCGCGGGCTGCGCACGCTGCCGCTGCGCATGGAGCGGCAGTGCACCAACGCGGCGCGGGTGGCGGCGTTTTTGCGCGCGCGGCCGGAGGTGGCGCGGGTGCATTATCCGGGCTTCGCCGACCATCCCGACCACGCCACCGCGGCGCGGCAGTTCGGCGGGCGGTTCGGGGCGATGGTGGCGTTCGAGGTGAAGGGGGCGGACAAGGCGGCGATGTTCCAGGTGATGGACCGGATGAAGCTGATCAAGCCCTGCACCAGCCTGGGCGACGTGCAGACGCTGGCGCTGTATCCGCTGATCGCGAGCCACCGCGATCTGGCGCCGAAGCAGCGCGAGCGCATCGGGATCGGCGAGAACCTGCTGCGGCTGAGCGTGGGGATCGAGGACGTGGACGACATTCTCGAAGATCTGGACCGGGCGCTATGCGAATAGCCGGCCGGGTGGGGGCGCTGGGCGGGGAAGGCGCGATGGAGGTGTACGCGCGGGCGCGCGAGCTGGAGGCGGCGGGGCGGGCGGTGATCCACCTGGAGCTGGGCGAGCCGGATTTTCATCCCGCGCTGGAGGTGGTGGTGGCGGCGCAGGCGGCGCTGACGCTGGGGCGGGACCGATACTGTCCGCCGTGCGGGCTGCCGGAGCTGCGGGCGGCGCTGGCGCGGCACCTGGGGCAGTCGCGCGAGGCGAACCTGAAGGCCGAGAACGTGGCGGTGACCTCGGGCTGCAAGCTGGCGCTGTTTTTGGCGATGCTGGCGCTGATCGAGCCGGGGGACGAGGTGCTGTGCCCGGAGCCGAGCTTTCCGGCGTATCCCTCGATCACGCGCGGGCTGGGGGCGACGCCGGTGCAGTACCGGCTGGGCGAGGAGCGCGGGTTTCAGCCGGAGGCGGCGGAGATCGAGAAGCTGGCGACGGCGAAGACGCGCGGGCTGATCCTGTGTTCGCCGAACAATCCGACCGGAACGGTGTACGGGAAGGCGGAGATGGAGGCGATCGCGAAGCTGGCGCGGGAGCGCGACTGGTGGGTGATCGCGGACGAGGTGTACGCGCGCATCGTGTATGGCGGGCGGTACGAATCCATCGCCACGCTGCCGGGGATGCCGGAGCGGACGGCGATCATCGACGGGTTCTCGAAGAGCTACGCGATGACGGGCTGGCGGCTGGGGTATGCGGCGGGGCCGAAGGAACTGATCGCGGCGATGGAGCTGCTGATCGTGAACAGCTTCACCTGCGCGCCGGAGTTCATCCAGGTGGCGGCGGTGGAGGCGCTGCGCGACCGCAGCCAGCACGCGGCGGTGATGGTGGCGGAGTACGCGCGGCGGCGAGAGGCGTTCGTGAACGGGATCAACGCGATCCCGGGGCTGCAGTGCGCGATGCCGGAGGGGGCGTTTTACGCCTGGGTGAAGGTGACGGCGGCGGGGCGGACGGCGGAGGCGGTGCAGCGGGCGCTGCTGGAGGAGGCGGGGGTGGCGGCGATCCACGGGCGCGGGTTTGGGCCGTCGGGGGAGAACTACCTGCGGTTCTCGTTCGCCGACGGCAGGGGGCTGGAGGCGGCACTGCAGGGAATTCGCGCTACAATGGAGAACCGGGCCGGGGGCGATTAGCTCAGTTGGTCAGAGCGTCTGCCTTACAAGCAGAAGGTCCACGGTTCGAGCCCGTGATCGCCCACCATCCGCAGGGCGAAACGCGGCGCTGCCTGGTGCGGGGACGTAGTTCAGTTGGTTAGAACGCCGGCCTGTCACGTCGGAGGTCGCGGGTTCGAGCCCCGTCGTCCCCGCCACTTATCTCACTGAATCTGCTGAGTTTGTGGCGCGAGCCGCTCCCGGGTTTTGGCAAACTCGCCATCATTTGCCATCAACTCCGAGAGTTTTTCGACCGCCTGGCGCTGAGCTGCGGCCAAGGGAAGAGTGTAGATTTCGAGCGTGGTTGACATGCGCGTGTGCCCAAGCTGCGCCTGCGCCTCGCGCAACGAGCCGCCCGCCGACTGAAACAGCGTTGCATGCGTGCGCCGCAACGTGTGCCAGTTGAGCCAGGGCATTCCCAACTTGCCGCCCGCCGGCTTGAGGTGCCGGTGCAGCAGGTTGGTATCGCTGAGCGGAGTGCCGCGGGCGCTCTGGAAAACGAGCGCGTCCGGCTCCCGATGGGTGGCGTGGGAATGATGGCGCTGCAAGGACTGCTTGAGCGCATCGGCCATCGGGAGAGTACGTCGGCTGCCTTTGGTCTTGGGCGAGCCCAGCGTGCCTCTGTACAAGGCCTGCTCGACCCGGATTTCGCCGGCCAGGAAATCGACATCCTGCCAACGGAGCGCGAGGATTTCGCCCACCCGCAATCCGGTCAAGACTCCAAGCTCGACCATCGTGCGAACGGGTTCTTTCAGCACTGCCAGCAGCGGCGGGATTTTCTCCGGCAGCAGAACGTGCTTTTCGCGCACCGGCCGCTTTTCCGGCAACTCGACCCCTGAAACGGGGTTGTCGCCGGCGAAGTAGTCCCATCGCTTCGCCGTCCTGAAGATTTTCGAAAGTAGGTTTCGAAAATGATCGACGCTCTCCCAGCTCAGCCCGCTCTGCATTTTTGCCAGAACGAACGCCTGGATTTCGAGTGTGCGGAGGTCGCACAGGCGGCATGAACCAAAAGCGGGTAGAAGGTGAAGTTTGAGGATTTGGCGGTAGCGTGCCTGTGATGAGGGTTTCAGCGGTGGTAGGGCGTTCGGGATGAACAAGCAATCCACGAATTCTGAAATCGTCATCGTGGATTCGGGCGTCACCTTGCCCAGATTGAGCGGACGCAAGATTTCGTCTGCAACCCTGCGCGCTTGCCTCTGGGTCATGGCGTCTGCCGTGCCGATGATTCTTGTCACCAGCCGGCGCCCGATGCTGCCGTCTTTCCTTACGTGGTCTTCCCGCCACTGAAGCTCCCAAACCGGATCGCGCTTCCCGCGCTTACGTAGACTGCCTTTTTGATAACGGCGGCGAGCCATGATGCGTTGCCAATCTCCTTTCGAGGTTGGCTCGCCGTGTGTTCCCGATGGCAGTATAGGCGACATGAGCAGCGCGTCCAAGAGGCATGGTCGCGCTGCTGCACGCAGGGGCGGTTGAATTGGGTGTAAATTAGGCGCTGCCGGGCGTAGCTATACGATTCGGGTATCGCCGTCGGGCCAGGGTGCCCGACCTCCTGCCACGGCTGCACCCTGGCGCTACGGACCGCTTCACTGCTCGACGTCAGCCCCGGGGCCTATGCAGCTTGCCCATAGGCGCGTGGCGCGGCGGGCGGGAAGCCGGCGACCGCCAGCTTGCGGCCGGGGAGCCACTGCCGATGCTCCGCAACTTGGCGGAACCTCTCCGCCTCCAATTGGCTTCCGAAAAGCGCCACGATTGCACCCGGCTCCGGTTGAGCGTCTTCCGGGTCGGATTCGATCAGCACGGCAAAGCAGGCCATGCAACGACTTTAGGGGACGCTAGAGAGGCGGGGCAATCCCGTTGGTGGGTGGCGGATGACTAGGGCTTCATCCGCTTCGCTGGAGTATTCTCCGCGCCGCCGGAGGGCGTCTCAGCCGGGGTTCCACGTCCGGTACCGCCAGCCAGAATCGCCTCCATCCGTCGAGCCACCAGTGATGGCTTGATCTCCAGGATTTCCGACAACCGGCAGATTGTGCGAATCGTCGGGCTGCTAATGCCGCGCTCGATCAGGCTGACGTAGGTGCGGTCGAACCCCGCGCTTAGGGCCAGTTGCTCCTGGGAAGTCCCCTTGCGCGTCCGCAGTTCCCGGAGCGCCTGGCCGAACGCCTTTTCCGGCCCAGCAGCAGGCTGGAAGTGGCTCCGCTTTTTCCTTGGGCTCGCTTGCTGCACCAGCCCCATGCTGCTAGGCTGTAGTGCATACTCCAACGGAGTATAGTCCGAATCACTACGGGAGCGATTTGTGCCGTTACCATTTTTTGCTCTAGCTGCCGGCGCTGCCGCTGGAAATGCTGCTGCGAAGAAGAACCAGAAAACTAAAGCGGTCTCCAGCTATAGGAAAAAGAACGGGACCAAGGTAAAGGCGTACACAAGGCGCCCGAAGCGCACGAAGTAGCACGAAAGCAATGGCGCGGGTTCGGTTTAGCATTGGCCCTGGAGATCGTGTCCTGTGGTTCCTGGCGTGGAACCCTCGGTGGGTCATTGCTATCGCCGTGATCGTCGCGGCTGCTGCTTGGTACTCGCTGCACTCGCCTTGGGCGGTTCTCGCTGGATTGCTGCTTATGTGGCCATGGCTGGCCGGTGTGCGATTGGTACGGCGGCGGACCCCGGAGATTCACAAAGAACAGCTCGGAAGCCTGCACAGGGATGTGCTTACTCGAATTGATGCAGACTCCACGACCGCGACGGTTTTCATCCTCGATCCCCATTTCGAACAACCGCATGGCGTTCTAAAGACTGCCGCAGAGACACATTTTTTGGTGCTGGCGCTTGCGGAGCATGCGCTTTATATATTTGAGCCAGTGCTGGCCACATGGCGGACTTTAACCTTCGAACCATTGAGCTGCGGGCTGAAGGAATACCCATACCAGGAGATCCGAACCGTTGGGGTGGTAGATGACAATATTCTGCTGAAATTGCCGCTGGGGCAGGAAGTCCGCTTCGAGATTGGCCCAATCGCCGTGAAAGTTGCGAATGATCTGCGGTCTCGCATTTCACCCTACGGCAGGAATGCACGCCCGCATCTCCCAAACAGAACCGGAGCCGCGCCCGCTGCCGACCTGAGCGTCGGCCCCGCGCGGGAGGGCCCCATTTTGAGCCGTGATGCTGGCGAACCGACCGAAGAGCCGCCGGCTGACGAGCCACGCTACTGTTTCATTCGCCAGTCAAACCTTAATCGAATCCTGGAGCATTCAGGTCATTTGGAGATCGG
>JAKAOE010000123.1 GCA_021823305.1 Acidobacteriota bacterium | reverse complement strand
TGTGGAATTGCACCCACCATGGCTGGATGAAACCCTACTCATCAGCACCGTTGTGCTCACAACTCCCTGAAATTTCACCCATTTGTAATCGCGGTCACGTTTGGCTACGTGCGTGCTCTGTTGAGGGTGGGTTTGGCAATTCATTCAGTTCATTCAGTTTTGGAGGATGCAATGAAACGTTCTTTCCTGTTCGCCGCGATTCTGATGACCAGCATGGCCGCATTCGCCCAGTCCGGCGCGATCAGCGGCAAAGTCTCCGGCATTCCCAGGGCCAAGGCGCTGCCGGGCGCATTTCCGCCGCCTCCCACCCCGGCGGTGGTCTACGCGGTGCCGCTCTCGGCCAAGCCGATGCTGCCGGTGGCCGACAAGACCTTCACGGTGGATCAGCGTTGGACCCAGTTCGTTCCCGCGGTTACGGTGGTCCCGGTGGGCGCCACGGTGGCATTCAGGAACAACGATACCGTCAAGCACGACGTCATGTGGAAGGCAATCGGCACCGACGCGGCGTTGGGGCGCAACCTCGGGGTGCATGCTCCGGGCCAGACGGCGACCTATCGCTTTACCCACGCCGGCGCCGTTCACCTCCTCTGCTCGGTGCACCCCAGCATGAACGCCTGGCTGTACGTCGCGCCCAGCGACTACTCGACCGTGACCAGCACCAGCGGGCAGTACAAGCTGGGCAATCTGCCCGACGGCCGCTATCGCGTGGTGGTCTGGCACCCGGGCGTCGCGCAGCAGTCGCGCGTGGTGACGGTTGGCGGCAACACCAAGGCCAATTTCAACCTGCAGAAGTAAACGTCCCATCCTGACTCTCGGCGACGCCGGCCGGGCGGTACATCTGCCAACCCGGCCGGCGTTGTCGCGTCCGGGCAACGGGAGGGCGTCCCAGATCAGGGGTGGCCGTGCCGCTCCCATCGGCCGGCGCGGCGCGACGGATCAGGCCCGCCTGCGAATTCGGAAATACATTGGCAGCTCCCTGCAAGTGTGCGAGGGTTAAAACCATGGATCGAAATCGGAATTCCGTACTCTTCCTGGCGGCGTGTGTCTTGTTTGGCGTCCTGGCGAGCGCCCCATCGCGGGCTTGGGCGGTGCCCAGTTTTGCCCGGCAGACGGGCTTGCCGTGCAGCCGCTGCCACATCACCTTTCCCGAGTTGACCGAGTTCGGCAGGGAGTTCAAACTCAACGGCTATACCCTGAGCGGCAAGGACACGAAGAAGATCTACGAGCCGGGCAAGAAGAACCAATCGGGGGTCTGGATCAACTCCAACCTTCCGATCTCGGTGATGTTCCAGATCGCCGACACGCTGATGAACAAGACCGCGCCCGGCACGCAGACCGGCAACGTCGAGTTCCCGCAGCAGCTCAGCCTTTTCATGGCCGGCGAGATCGCCACCCATCTCGGCACGTTCATGCAGGCCACCTACACCACCTCCAGCGATCACCTCTCGCTCGACAACACCGATATCCGCTACACCAACTTCGCCAGCTTCGCGGGCAAGCAAGTGGTCTACGGCGTGGACATGAACAACAATCCCACGGTCGAGGATCTCTGGAACGATACCCCCGCCTGGGGCTGGCCCTGGGCTTCGCCCGATTCCGCGCCCACTCCGATGGCGGCGCCGCTGATTGACGGCGGGCTGGCGCAGGATGTGGGCGGCGTGGGCGCCTACGCGCTGTGGGGTCACCACTGGTATGGCGACGTTACGCTCTACCGTTCCATGCACCTGGGCGGGCCGCAGCCGCCGGATGGCGCCGGATTCGGCATTAACATCGCCGGCGCCGCGCCCTATTGGCGCGGGGCCTACCAGACCAACTGGGGCAACGGGCAGAACTACCTCGAAGTCGGCACCTTCGGCATGTGGGTCAACAGCTTCCCCAACGCGGTGGCCGGCGCCGAGGACCACTACACCGACAACGCCGCCGACATGCAGTACGACCGCCATTTCGGCGCCGACGAGCTCACCACCCACTTCTCCTTCATTGACGAGCGCTCCAACCTCGCCGCCGCCTTCGCCAGCAATCTGGCCGCGCAGGCCCAGCACTCGCTCAAAACGCTGACCGCGAACGCCATCTACCACTTCGGCAACCGCTACAGCCTGGGCGCGGGGCCGTTCGCCACCTGGGGGACCAGCGACCCGATCCTCTACGCCGCCGCGCCGGTCAGCGGCAGCGCCAACGGCAGCCCCGACTCCAACGGCTATCTGCTGCAGGCCGGGTTCTGGCCGGCGCAAAATGTGGAGCTGTCGCTGGCCTACCAGGGCTACCTGAAATTCAACGGCGCCAGCACCAACTACGATGGCGCCGGGCGCAACGCATCGCAGAACAACACCGTCTATCTGAACTGCTGGCTGATGTTCTAATCCGGCTCGGCCGGCAGCCAAGCGATGCGGCGGCGGCGGGCGCGCGGCCCGGGATCGGCCGCGGGGCCGCCGTTTCGCCTTTGTTTCGCCTTCCTACCTTTACCAGCGAGGCTCGCGCGGCTGGCGGGCGTGGCCGCGATAGTCGTCGCGGTTGCCGCCTCCGCCGCCGGCGCGCGGCCCGCCCGGGCCGCGGCCGTAGCCGCCGGCCGGACGCTCGGGCCGCGGCCGCGCCTCATTCACATTGAGCGTCCGCCCGCCCAGGCTGCTGCCGTTGACGCCCGAAATGGCCGATTCCGCCTCGTCGTCGTTGGGCATCTCCACGAAGGCGAATCCGCGCGAGCGCCCGGTCTCGCGATCCATCATGATGCTCACTCGTGCAACGGAACCGTAATTCGCGAACACCGAGCGCAACTCGTCCTCGCTCGTGCCGAACGCCAAATTCCCTACAAAAATGCTCTTCAATCCAATTCTCCTGCGCCCGCAGCCAGCCAGACGCGCCACTAGCTTACACGAATCCGCGGGCGCGGAGGGAAGTGCCTCTTCACCCGCCCCCGGAGGAAGGCGTCAGTCCAGTTCCACCTGGCGCAGCGCGATGCCGGCTTCCTGCAGCAGGCGCGCGGCGGTCTCGGCCAGGGGATAATGCGCGTTGAACACCACCTCGCGAATGCCCGCATTGAGAATCATCTTGGTGCACTGCAGGCAGGGAGAGAGCGTGGTGTACAGCGTGGAATCCTTGATGGCGATGCCGTGATAGGCGGCCTGCACGATGGCGTTCTCCTCGCCGTGGCTGCACAGGCATTCGTCGAGCCGGGTGCCGCTCGCGGCCAGCGAGCTGCAGCGCGGACAGCCGCCCTGGTTGCAGTTCACCGCGCCGCGCGGCGTGCCGTTGTAGCCGGTGGAGATGATGCGCCGGTCGCGCACGATGATGGCGGCGACTTTGCGCTTGAGGCAGTTGCTGCGCAACGCGACGATGCGGGCGATCTGGAGGAAATACTCGTCCCAGCCGGGGCGGGGGTCCGATTGCGCCGCCTCCTGCAGCCAGCCCTGCACCGCCGCGTCCACGCGCTGGCGCAGCTCGGCGCGGTCGCCGTCGTTGACCAGCACGGCGTCCGCCATCGCGGCGCAGGCGGGCAGGTTCTGGGCTTCGGGATCGAAGCCGGCGGTCTCCAGCCGCTCCAGGTTCACGAACTGCTCGAAGCTCGCCGGGGCGCGGGCATCGCCGCGCTCGCGCGCACGCTGGTAGCGCAGCTCCAGCGGCGCCTCCAGATGCAGCAGATGAAAGCCGGCGAGGGCGCGCAGGGCGCGCACTTCGTCCGGATGGCGGATGGAATCCACCACGTAATTGCGCTCCGGGGTAATGCGGGCGCGGGTGCGGACGGCGAGCACGTCGCGGCCGAAACTGCGGCGCAGGTCGTTGCCGCGGGCGATGAGGTTCTCGCGCGTGGGCGGCAGGCCGGCGCGTTCCAGCTCGGCGCGGATTTCGTCCGAGAGGGAAAGATAGGCGAACCCGGCGGCTTGCAGATGTTCGGCGACGGTGGTCTTGCCCGAGCCGTTCGCGCCTGTCAGTCCGATGACCATGGGAGCAAGGATTGCCAGCCGCAGCCGGATAGGGTAGTGTAACGCGCACGATGGCACGCGAGGAAGAAGTGTTGGCGGTGGAGGCGGCGGCGCTGTTCCGGCCGGGACGGTTCCAGGGGCTGCAGTTGGGCGGAGGCGCCTGGCTGGCGACCGTCTTTGAGCCGCGGCAGAGCCGGTTTCTGCCGCGAACGGCGGCGGAAACCGATGAGGCGTGGAAGCAGGTCATTCCTTACGTGATCCTGGCGTGCGGGGCGCGGGTGTTCTGCTACCGGCGCGGCAGGACGGGGAGCGAGGAGCGACTGCGAGCGCTGCACTCGGTGGGACTGGGCGGGCACATCGCGCGCGGCGACGAGGGGCTGTTCGCGGCGCCGGGCTGGCCCGCCTATCAAGCCGCGCTGGAGCGCGAGCTGGCCGAGGAGGTAGAGATCGGCGCGCCGGTGCGCGAGCGCAAGCTGGTGGGCCTGATCAACGACGACGCTTCCGCGGTGGGACGGGTGCACATCGGGCTGGTCCACCTCTGGCGGCTGGAGACCGAGGCGGTGCAAGCGCGGGAGACCAAGATCGCGGCCGGCCGCTTCGCCCCGCCGCTCGACCTGCTGGCCGCGGGCGCGCCGGAGATGGAAAGCTGGTCGCGATTTTGCCTGCAGCGCTGGGATGAGCTGGCGGCGCAGCCGGGCTGGACCGCCGGATAGGCCTTCACGCCTTCGCCGGCAGCCGCATGTAGGTCACCTGCGCCACCGCCACCAGCATGCCGGCGGCGTCGCGCAGATCCACCGCCACTGGGCATAGCGTGCGCCCGATCTTGATCACCCGCGCCTCGGCGGTGGCATCGGAGCGGCAGGCGGCGAGAAACCGGATGTTCATGTCGGTGGTGGTGATCACGGCGTCGGCACCGATGCGGGTGAGGATGGCGATGCAGGCGCAGGTATCGGCCAGCGTCATCAACAGGCCGCCATGAAAGGATTCGAAGATGCCGTCGTAGGCGCGGTCGTAGGGCGCCGTCAGGCTGGCGGCGCCGTCGGCGGCGCCCCCGAGGCGCAGCCGCAGCGACGTGAAAATGGGAATGGCGGCGAGGCGGGCGCGCAGCGCCGCGTCGGGTTCGTGTCCGGGCATGGGCAATATGCTAACAGCGGCTCAATGGGCGGAGAAGCCGCAGAGCTGCCAGCCGGAATTGGGCGACGGCAGGTCCAGGCGGAATGCGCGCCAGGCGCCCGCGGGCAGCGGCAGCGCCACATGGTTGGCGTTGAGCGGACCGGCCAGCGCGACCCAGTGCACCCCATCGCGCGAGGCGGCGAGGGTGTAGGCCACCGGGCGACCATCGGCGCCGGGGCCGAAATCCAACGCGAGCGTGTGCACCGGCTGCGGGCGGCGCAAATCGAGCCGCAGGCTGCCGCCCGGACGCAGCATCAGGGGTGCGCGCCAGCAGGCGCCGCCGGCCAACGGCACCAACTCCGGCGCTGATTCCACCGCCGCCGGCGGGGCGCGGAAGTACACCGCCTGGTCGGCGCCGGGATCGTTCGCCGGCAGCGTCGCCAGGCGTTTCGCGGTGGCGAGCGCGAGCAGGTCGGTGGAAAGCTGATCGTGCTTGCGCAGCGCCGCCGCCTTGATCAGATTCATCAGCAACAGCCGGGCGCGGGCGTCTTGAAAGTGCTGCAACAGCGGCAGGGTGGAGACCGTGATCCAACCGTGGCCGTAGCGCAGGCTGAATACCGCGCGGCAATCCCCGCCGGGCGGCAGCGCCGTCCCGTTCCAGGCGTAGATGCCGGGTTGCTCCGGCGCCGGTGTGAAGTCGAGCGAGGGCGCCAGCAGCGCGCGCAGCGGCGCGCCAGGCTCGACGCCGGAATAGAGCGGAAGATCGTCGCCCGGCGCCGGAGCGCAGGCACCGGCCTCGGCGGCGAGCGGCGCCATCACCGGCCAATAGGCGGCCACACCCGGCGGCGGCGGATCGAGCAACAGCGCCTGCGCGCCGAAGGCCACCTGCTTCCAAATCCAGCGGTACTGCATCGCCAGCGCGACGCCATCGAGGCGCGCATCGCCGACCAGGATCATCCCGGGCGGCGTCGGCGGCGCGTCGCCGTGCAACTCCGTCACCGCAAAGCCGTGCTGGCGCAGATAGTCGGCGGCGCCCGACGGCAGGCCGACGCTCGCCAGCGCCAGCACTCCACCGTAGGAGCCATCCGGTTCGGGCAAGGCATGCAGCCGGATGACTTCCGACACATTGCCCGAGCGGGCGCGCAACACATAGTCCCCCGGCCCCGGCAACGTGAGCGGCGCGCCCAGTGTGGTGGCTTGGGCGTCCAGCGTGAGCTGTTGTGTGGCCAGAGTCCGGCCCTGCGCACCCGACAGCACCAGCGAGACCGATGCTGGCA
>JAKAOE010000122.1 GCA_021823305.1 Acidobacteriota bacterium | reverse complement strand
TCGTGATCAAGGTCCTGAACCAATATTTTCCGCGGCGCTGGGCGGTGCTGCTGATCGGCGAGAGCCTGCTGATCCTGGCGGCGCTGGCGGCGGCGGTGGCGCTCAACAACGGCGGCTGGCCGGGCGACGCCACCACACCGGGCATCGTCCTGAAAGCGATTCTGATCACCTGCGTGTGCCAGGTCTGCCTGCACTACAGCGACCTCTACAGTCCGCAAGACAACGCCTCCGGGCGCGAAGTGCTGGCGAAGCTGCTGCAGGCGCTGGGCATCGCCTCGCTGATCCTGGCCCTGGTTTACTGGCTGCTGCCCGAGGCGCGGATGAGCACCGGCCTGGTGGTGGGCTCCGTGCTCGGGCTGCTGGTGATCCTGATGGGATGGCGGCGGGCGATGGACGCCGCCATGAGCTGGGCGCACCGGGCCTATCCCAGCGGCGAGCGCCTGCTGGTGCTGGGGAGCGGCAGCCGCGCGCAGGATCTGCTGCGCGAATTGCGCCAGCGGCCGCAGTTGGGGCTGAACCTGTTGGGCGTGGTGGCGGAGGAGGCGCCGGCGGCGAGCGATGCGGAGATGCCCGCCAGCGGCGGCGTGCCGGTGCTGGGCGGGCTGGACACGGTGGGCGAGGTGATCGCAGCGCAGCGGCCGCGGCGGATCGTGCTTGCGCTCGACGATTGGCGCCGGCATCTACCCTGCACCCCGCTGATCGCGGCGCGCGCCGCCGGCATCCAGATCGTGGAAGCCCCGACGCTGCTGGAGCGCATCAGCGGCCGCCTGTCGCTGGACAGCGTCCGGCCCAGCTGGCTCATCCTGTCGGAGGGGTTCCGCAAGTCCTTCTGGCTGCGCTTCTACCAGCGCGCCACCAGCGTGGTGGGAGCGGCGGCGGGGCTGCTCGTGCTCAGCCCGGTGATGGCCGCCGTCGCCGCCGCGATCAAGCTCGAGTCGCGCGGGCCGGTGATCTACCGGCAGAAGCGCGTCGGCCTCAACGGGCGCCATTTTTATATCTACAAGTTCCGCTCCATGCGGGCGGACGCGGAACAACAGAGCGGGCCGGTGTGGGCGCAGGCGCGGGACCCGCGCATCACCCGGGTCGGCCGCTGGCTGCGGAAGCTCCGCCTCGACGAAGTGCCGCAGCTCTGGAACGTGCTGCAGGGCAGCATGAGCATCGTCGGGCCGCGGCCGGAGCGGCCGGAGTTCGTGGAGGAGTTCCGCCGCGAAATTCCCTATTACGAGATGCGGCACAGCGTGCGGCCGGGCATCACCGGCTGGGCGCAAGTCAACCGCGATTACGGCGCCAGCCTGGAGGATGCCCGCGAAAAGCTGGAGTACGACCTGTTTTACATCAAGAATCTGTCCGTCTGGCTCGATCTGTTCATTTTGTTCCAAACCACAAAAATCATCGCACTGGGGCGCGGCGCGCGTTGACGCGGCACCCCTGGGAGAACCCTATGGCAGCCACTCTCACCCCCCCCGCTTCCTCCGCCCCCGCGACGCCCGCCGCCTCGGCCCTGCCCGAACTGCTGCGCAAGCTGCGCTCGCGCGAAGCCCGCGTCGGCGTCATCGGCCTGGGCTACGTCGGCCTGCCGCTGGCGGTGGAGTTCGCCCGCGCCGGATTCCGTGTCACCGGGTTTGAAGTGGACGCCGAGAAGGTGGCCAGCATCGAGCGCGGCGACAGCTACATCGCCGACGTCCCGGCGGAGGAGTTGCGCGAACAGCGCGCCAAGGAGCGGCTGAGCGCGACCACCGACTGGAGCCGGCTGGCGGAGATGGACACGATCTCGATCTGCGTGCCGACGCCGCTGCGCAAGACCAAGGACCCGGACCTGAGCTTCATCCTGCGGGCCAGCGAGCGCGTGCAGGCGACGCTGCGCCGCGGCCAACTGGTGGTGCTCGAGAGCACGACCTACCCCGGCACCACGGAAGAGGTGGTGCTGCCGATGCTGCTCGAGGGCGGACTGAAGGCGGGGCAGGATTTCTTCCTGGCGTTCTCGCCGGAACGCGTGGATCCGGGCAACCCCGACTTCCAGACGCGCAATATCCCCAAGATCGTGGGCGGAGTCACGGCCGACTGCGGCCGCGCCGCCGAGGCGCTGTATCACGCCAGCGTGGACCGCGTCATGGTGGTCAGCAACGCGCAGACGGCGGAGATGGCGAAGCTGCTGGAAAACACCTTCCGCAACGTCAACATCGGCCTGGTGAACGAGCTGGCCCTGCTCTGCCGCGAGCTCAAGGTGAACGTGTGGGAGGTGATCGAGGCCGCTTCGACCAAGCCGTTCGGGTTCATGCCCTTCCATCCCGGTCCCGGGCTCGGCGGCCACTGCATTCCGGTGGATCCGGTCTACCTGTCCTGGAAGGCGCGGGTGGAAGGCTTCGAGCCGCGGCTGATCGAAGTGGCGCAGCAGATCAACAGCCGCATGCCCGAGCACGTGGTGGCGCGGATCGCGGCCGCCCTCAACGACGCCGGCAAGCCGCTGCGCCGCGCCCGGGTGCACGTGCTCGGCATCGCCTACAAGCGCGACGTCAACGACATGCGCGAGTCGCCCGCGCTCGACGTCATGCATCACCTGCTGCGGCAACAGGCGGAGGTGCGCTACACCGACCCCTACGTGCCGCACCTGCGCGAGATGGGGCTGGAGTTCGACTCGCAGCCGCTCGAGTCGCTGCGCGAGGCCGATTGCGCGGTCATCGTGACCGACCACAGTTGTTTCGACTACCGCCAGATCGTGCGCCAGGCGCGCCTGGTGGTGGACACCCGCAACGCGCTGCGCGGCATCCGCAGCGCCAAGATTTATGGCCTGTAAGCGGCGGGGCCGGCAAGCGCCCGCCGCGGATTCGACACCGGAGGCAAGCATCACCATGAAGCAATCCATCCGCACCTTCGCCCTGATCGGCGCCGTCGGCGTCTGCGGCCTGCTGGCGGCCGGATGCGCCAGCAAGGCGCAGCGCCTGGCCCAGTATCAGGCCAGCGCCAAATCCTACATGGCGGAGCAGAGCTATCCCGAGGCCATCATCCAGTACCGCAACGCGCTGCAGTTGAACCCCAACTCGGCCGAGCTGGAGTACGACCTGGGGCAGGCGTACACCCGCAATGAGCAGTACCAGTCCGCTTTCTACGCCTTCAATCGCGCGCTCAGCCTGAAGCCGGATTACCAGAAGGCGCAACTGGCGGTGGCCGAGTTCTACCTGGTGGCGCGGCAGTGGCCCAAGGCCATCGCCGCCGCCAACGCCGACCTCGCCAAGCATCCCGGCGACCCCGACGCCGCGATTCTGCTCGCCAACGTCGCGGCCGCGCAGGGCAACGCCGCCGATGCGGTGCAGCAGTTGCAAGCGCTGGTGCAGCGCGTGCCGAAGTACATCCCCGCCCGCCTTAGCCTGGGCATCCTCTACGCCACGCAGCGCCAGCCCCAACTGGCGCAGCAGCAGTTCGAACAGGCGATCGCGCTCGATCCGCATTCGGTGGCGGCGCGCAACGACATGGCCGGCCTGTTCGCCGCCCAGGGCAACGCCGCCGGGGCCGAGGCCGCCTACCGCGCCAACGTCGCCGCCAACCCCAAGTCGGTCTCCGCGCTCCAGGCGTACGCCAACTACCTGTTCCTGCAGCGGCGCTTCGCCGACGCCGAGCCGCTGTACCGCAAGCTGGTGGACTTGCAGCACAACTCCGCCCCGGCGCGCTTCGCGCTGGCGTCGTTCTATGCGGCCGAGGGCAAACCCGAACAGGCGCTGGCGATTGACCAGTCCCTGGCCAAACAGGCGCCGAGCTTCACCCAGGCGCGCGAACAGTGGGCCCAGATCGAACTGCAGGGCAAACACCTGAAGCAGGCCACGGACGTGCTCAACTCCCTGATCAAGGACGAGCCCAACGACGTGGACGCGCTGGTCATGCTCGCCGGCATCCAGTTGCAGCAGCGCCAGACCCCGCAGGCGCTGAATACGCTGGCCGCGGCGCAGCGCCTCGACCCCAACCTCTCGACGGTGGCGTTCGAGCAGGGGCAGGCCTACGTGCAGGAAAATCAGCTCGACCGGGCGGAGGACAGCTTCCAGCAGGCGGTGCGGCTCGACGGCAAGAACTACAACGCGCAGTCGGCGATGGCGGAATTGCTGCTCAACAAGGGCGATTCGCAGTCCGCGCTGTCCTATGCGAAGACGATGCAGACGCTGGCGCCGGCGCGCCCGGAAGGCTACTTCTTCGCCGGCAGCGCGCTGGCCAACCTGGGCCAGTATGCCGCCGCCGAGGCCGCCTTCCAGCGCTACATCGCGCTCAACCCCAAGTCGCCGCTGGGCCCCGACCATCTCGGCTACGTGTACCTGGCGCAACGGCGATTCCCGGACGCGCAGCGCGCGTTCGCCCAGGCGCTGCAGTTGGATCCGACCGACGCGAACGCGGTTACCGGCGAGGCCACGCTGCTGCAGGCCACCGGCAAGACGGCCAAGCTGGTGCCGAGCCTCCAGGCGGCGCTCGCCGCCGCGACCGCGGCGCACGCCCAGCCGGCGCAACTGGCGGTGATCAACGACAACCTGGCCCGGGCCTACGTGGAAACCAAACAGAACGGGCTCGCGGAAGCGGCGTTGCGGACCTCGCTGCGCCAGGATCCGCATAACTTCAACACCTACGTGCTGCTGGGGACGCTCTACGCCCAGGAGAACGCCTTCCCGCAAGCGTGGGTGCAGTTCACCAAGGCGGCGCAGAACAACCCGCAAAGCGCCGGCCTGTGGACGCTGCTGGGCATGCTGGACGAGCAATTGAACCACCGCGACGAAGCGGTGGCGGCCTACCAGCACGCCATCGCGATTGACCCCAACAACGGCGTGGCCGACAACAATCTGGCCTCGATCTACACCGACGAGGGCAAGAACCTCAACCAGGCGCTGGTGCTGGCGCAGCGCGCCAAGCGCGCCCTGCCCAGCATCGCCAACGTCAACGACACGCTGGGCTGGGTCTACGTGCAGGAGAACGTGTACCAGATGGCCATCCCGCTGCTGCAGCAGGCGGTGGCCAGCCAGCCGAAGACCGCCGACTTCCGCCTGCATCTCGGCACCGCGCTCTACCGCGCCGGGCAGAAGCAGGCCGGGCGCGCGCAGCTCCTGGAAGCGATCAAGCTGGACCAAAGCCTGGCGAAGCAGGGCGGCGTCCAGCAGATGCTGCGCAATTAGCTCGCATGCCGGCCGGCCTATGGCCGGCAGCGCAGGAGAATCGCGATGAAACTGGCTGAAGCGCTTACCCTGGCGGAAGCTGGCAGCCCCGGCGCAACCACGCCGCTGCGGCTCGAGCTTGCCTGCGGGTTCACGCCTCTGCACCTGCTCACCTTTCTGGAGGCCCATTTGCGGCAGGCGTTTCCGCAGCACACGCCGCAGGTGGCGACCGGCCGCTTCGGCGACCTGGCCGGCAACCTGGAGCGCGCCCGGCGGGCGCCCGGCGATGCCGCCATCTGCCTGATCGAGTGGTCCGATCTCGACCCGCGCCTCGGTATTCGCGCGCTCGGGGGCTGGTCACCGCGGTTACTGGAGGACATCGGCAGCCACGCGCGCGAGCAGGGCCAGCGCCTCGCCGGGCTGGTGGAGGCGGTGGCGGCGACCCGGCCGGTGGCGGCGGCGCTGCCCACGCTACCGTTGCCGCCGCTCGCCTTCGCCCCGGGGTGGCAGACCAGCGCCTTCGAGGCCGGGTTGCGGCAAATCGTGGCGGAACTCGGCGCCCGGCTCGCCGCCTCGCCGGGGGTGCGGTTGCTGAGCGCGCAGCGGCTTGACCAGGTTTCGCCCCAGGCCGCGCGCTTCGACGTCCGCTCGGAGCTGGCAGCCGGGTTCCCCTACAGCCTGGCGCATGCCGACGCGCTCGCCGGCCTGCTGGCGCGCGCGCTGCGCAACCCGTCGCCCAAGAAAGGGCTGATCACCGACCTTGACGACACGCTGTGGAGCGGCATCCTGGGCGACGTTGGCGTGGCGGCCGTCGCCTGGGATTTGGAGCATCACGCCCAGCCGCACGGACTCTACCAGCAACTGCTCGCCTCACTGGCGGAAGCCGGCGTGCTTGTGGCCGTGGCCAGCAAGAACGACGCGGCGTTGGTGGAGGAGGCGTTCCGCACCCGCAACCTGCTGCTGCCGCAGCAGCAGGTCTTCCCCATCGAGGCCAACTGGGGCCCGAAGTCGCAGTCGGTCGGCCGGATTCTGCAGGCCTGGAACATCGCCGCCGACGCCGTGGTGTTCGTGGACGACAGCCCGCTGGAGCTGGCCGAGGTGCAGGCGGCGCATCCGGAGATCGAGTGCCGGCTGTTTCCGCGCAAAGACGGAGCCGGCGTCTATAGCCTGCTGCAGGAGCTGCGCGACCTGTTCGGCAAGCAGGCGCTCTCGGCCGAGGACGGCCTG
>JAKAOE010000121.1 GCA_021823305.1 Acidobacteriota bacterium | reverse complement strand
GATCGTGCGCCTGCGGCAGGCCCACATCCGCATCCTGCTGGTGGGGATGAGCCTGCCGCCCAATTACGGCCGCAGCTACATCGCCGCGTTCCAGGCGATCTATCCGGCACTGGCGCGGCGCGATGCGCTGCCGCTGCTGCCCTTTCTCTACCAGGATCTGGTCCCGCGCTTGCGCGCCGACCCGGGCCTCCTGCAACATGACGGTATCCGCGCCACCGCCGCCGGCAACCGGATTGTGGCGGCGACGGTGTGGCGCTATCTGCGCCCGCTGCTGAGGCGCGGCCAACACCATGACTCCTCCTCGAATCCTGGTCATTGACGTCGGCGGGACGCACATCAAGATGCTGGCCAGCGGGCGCCGCGCCTTCCGCAAGTTCGACTCCGGCCCGGAGATGACGCCGCGGCAGATGGTGCGCGGCGTGCTCGACAGCACGGCGGATTGGGCCTACGACCGGGTGGCGATCGGCTATCCCGGTCCGGTGGTGCACGGCAAGCCGCTGCACGATCCCTTCAATCTCGGAGCGGGATGGGTGGGGTTCGACTTCGCCAAGGCGTTCGGCAAGCCGGTGCGGATGGTCAACGACGCGGCGATGCAGGCCTTGGGCAGCTACCGCGGCGGCCGCATGCTGTTTCTCGGCCTGGGCACGGGGCTGGGCTCGGCCATGATCGTGGAAGGCGTGTTGCAGCCGATGGAGCTGGCGCACCTGCACTATCACCACGGCAAGACGTACGAGGACTTTCTGGGTGAGCGCGGACTGAAGCGGCTGGGGCGGGCGCGCTGGCTGAAGGAGGTGGCGCGCGTGGTGCACGACTTGAAGGCGGCGCTGGAGGCGGATTACGTGGTTCTGGGCGGCGGCAACGCCCACAAGCTCGGGAGGCCGCCGGCGGGCGCGGTGCTGGGCGATAACCGCAACGCCTTCCGGGGCGGCTTCCGGCTGTGGGCTAAGCCATAATAGCGGCATGGAACTGAACGGCGTCATCGCCGCCCTGACCACGCCGTTTGACGACGAGGGCGCGGTCCGGCTGGAGGATCTGCGCGCCAATCTGGCGCGGTACGCGGGCACGCCGCTGCGCGGCTACCTCATCCTCGGCTCGAGCGGCGAAGCGATCTATCTGGACGCGGAGGAGAAGCGCGCGGTGCTGCGGTGCGCGGCCGAGGCGGCGCGGGGCAGCGGCAAGCTGCTGCTGGCCGGGACGGGGGAAGAGTCGCTGCGGGGAACGCTGGCGGCGAGCGAGTACGCGGCCGCGCTCGGCTACGACGCGGTGGTGGTGCGGACGCCTCACTACTACAAGAAGGCGATGACGGCGGCGGCGCTAGTGTCGTATTACCGGGAGCTGGCCGATCACGCGCCGGTGCCGGTGGTGCTGTACAACATCCCGCCGTTGACGGGTGTGGACCTGGGCCTGGACACGGTGTTGGAGCTGGCGCAGCACCCGCGGATCGCGGGCTTGAAGGAGTCGAGCGGCAACATGGACAAGCTGGTGCGGATCGCGGCGGCGCGGCCGGCGTTTCCGGTGCTGGTGGGCGGCGCCTCGACGGTGTATCCGTCGCTGTGCGCGGGCGCGGCGGGGGCGATCCTGGCGCTGGCGGCGGCGTTGCCGGAAGCATGTTGCGAGGTCGCAGTGGCTTATCGCGCCGGCGATCAGGCGCGCGCGCTGCAGGCGCAGCGGGCCTTGCTGCCGGCGGCGGCGGCGTTTGAACCGCTGGGGATCGCCGGGCTGAAGGCGGCGGTCACCGCGGGCGGCTACATCGGCGGCCGGGCGCGGCGGCCGCAGCTCCCGCTGGAGGCGGCGCAAGAGGCGAAGATCGCGGCGGCGGTGACCGGCTTGCGGGCGGCAAGCTGCGCCGCATGAAGGCGCCCGGGCTGAGCCGCCTGTACGCGGATTACTTGTACGATTTCGAGCGGGTGCGCCGATTCTATCCGGCCGGACCGCCAGCCGGCTATGCGGCCGCGGCGACGGCGTATCCGGAAGCCCGGCGCGCGGCGATGGCGGATGTGCTCCGCCGGCAGAACGGGGGCTGGGGCCTGGGCGCGGCGGCGGCGGCGCGGCTGGGCGAATTCGCGCGGCCGGGCAGCGTGGCGGTGGTGACCGGCCAGCAGGTGGGATTTCTGGGCGGCCCGCTGTTGACGATTTACAAAGCCATGACCGCGGTGCTGCTGGCGGAGAACTGGCGGCGGCAAGGCGCGACGGCGGTGCCGATCTTCTGGATGGCGAGCCAGGACCACGACTTGGCGGAGGTGGACCATGCCTGGGCGCTCGATGCCGACGCGCAACTGGTGCGCCTGCAAGCGGACGCGGGGGCGGCGGCGGGCGGGGCGGCCGGGGAGCGGGAACTGGGAGCGGCGGCGGGCGCGGCGCTCGAGGAGTTGTCGCGATGTTGCGCAACGCCGGCGGCGGCGCTCGATGAATTACGCGATGCCTACCGGCCGGGAGCCACGCTGGCGGAGGCGTTCGCGCGAACCCTGGCGCGCTGGTTCGCACCCTGGGGCCTGCTGGTGTTCGACCCGATGCGGGCGCCGGAAGCGGCGGAGATTTGGCGGCCTTACTATCGGGCCGCGCTGGACCGGCAGGCGGAGCTCGCCGAGCGCCTGGCGCAGCGGACGGCCGAGCTCACCGCGGCCGGCTACCATGCGCAAGTGGAACAGACGGCGGCGGCGGCGATGCTGTTTTTTCACCGCGGCGGGGAGCGCCGGGGCTTGCGCCGGCAGAACGGCGCCTGGCTGGAAGGCGAGGCTCGGCTCGAGGAAGCGGAGGCGAGGCGGTTCGTCGAGGAACATCCGGAATCGGTGTCGGCTTCGGCGCTGCTGCGGCCGCTGCTGCAGGATGTGGTCTTTCCGACCGTGGCGCAGGTGACCGGGCCGGCCGAGGCGGCCTATCTAGCGCAGTCGGCGGTGTTGTACGACGCCTTCGCGCTGCCGCCGCCACGGCCCTATCCTCGCGCCAGCGTGACCCTGCTCGAACCCAAGGCACGGCGGCTGCTGGACAAGTATGGCCTTACGCTGGAGGACATCTGGCGCGTACCGGCGTCGGAGCTGCTGGCGCGCAAGGCGCTGCCGGCGGATGTGGAACAGGCGCTGGCGGCGGGGCGGGCGCACTTCGAGGAGGATTTCGGCCGGCTGACCGAGTCGCTGGCGACGGTGGACGCGACGCTGGCGGATGCGGCCCAGGGAGCGGCACAGAAAATCCGGCACCAGTGGGAGCAGTTGCAGGCGCGCAGCGGGCGCAGCCTGGCGCGGCGGAGCGCGGAGCTTTCCGGGCAGGCGCAATATCTCGACAACTGCCTCTTTCCGCAGCGCCAGCTGCAGGAGCGCGTGCTGGGGGCGGCCTATTGGGCCGGGCGATACGCGGATTTGCTCCCCCGGTTGTACGCGGGCCTTGCCGTGGCATCGGCGGAACACCAAGTGCTGGCGCTGTAGCCGGGCGGGGCCGGGCGACCGGCGGGGTGAGACCGCGGGGGCGGTACCATCGAAGTCATGGAAGCGGGAGGATCCGGCGCGCGCGTGGCATGGCGGCAGTCGCTGGGCGCGGGCCTGCTCCTGGGGCTGGCACTGGGGTGCGGCTGGCTGGCGCATTGGACGCCGCGGCTCTATCCGAAGCTGCTGCTGGTGGCGGTCGCGGTGTTGCTGGGCCTGGTGGCGCTGGCGGTCATGCTGTCGCTGGCGGAACGGCACGCCACGGCGGCGTGGCGGCGGCGCTTCGACGCCGGGTTGGCGGGCATCGGGCTGCCCTATTTGTCCGTGCTGTTGATCCTGGCGTTGGCGGCGATCACCTCGGGCAATAACCTGCTGTACCTGATCGTCAGCGGACTGCTGGCCGCTCTAGTAGTATCGGGCGTGGTGGCGGCGCTGAACCTCAGCGGCATGGAGCTGCGCTTCCGGATGCCGGAGGAGGTATTTGCCGGGGAGGCGGTGCCGGTGCAATTCCGGCTGGTGAACGCCAAGCGCTTCTGGCCGGCGTACTCGCTGACGGTGCGCGCGGGCAGCTGGCCGCTGGCGGGCGGACGCGACGACGAAGCGACGATGACGCCGGTGTATTTCGGCTGGCTGGGCGGCGGCGAGAACGCAGGCGGAGCGGGCGAGATCGTTTTCCCGGCGCGGGGGCGATACCGCGGGACCGCGTTTGTGCTGACGACGCGATTTCCGTTCGGATTGCTGCATAAGCGGCGGCGCTTCCAGGCGCGGGAGCGGGAGCCGGATTTTCTCGTTTATCCGCGGCCGGCGGAGGGGCTGGAGGCGCCGCCGGTGCTGCGCCAGGCGGAGGGCGAACTGGCGCTGGCGCGGCGCGGCGACGGGCAGGAGCTCTACCGCATCCGCGATGCCCAGCCCGGCGACAGCGCCCGCCAGGTGCATTGGAAGGCGAGCGCGCGGGCGGGCGCGCTGCGGGTGCGCGAGTTCAGCGAAGACCGGGCGCCGCGGCTGCGCCTGCGGCTGGCGCTGGCGGCCAGCCTGGAGCGCGAGCGCAGCGAGGCGGCGATTTCCCGATGCGCCGGCTGGGTGCTGGCGCTGGACCAGCCTGAGGTGTGGCTCGAGTTTTGCGGCGAGAACCGGACCGCCGGCGGGGAAGCGCTGTTCCTGCCGTTGACGCCGATCGCCAAGCTGCGGCGCACGATTCTGGATTATCTGGCGCTGGTGGACACGCGGCAGCCGCCGGCGGCGCCGCCGGCGTGCGAGCCGGGACTGTACGAAATCGCGATCACCGGCTGAAGCCGCCTCAGTAGTACAACCACAGATGGCGGCCGATCAGGTTGATGCCGGTGAGGTCGGGAGCGGAGGGCAGGGCGGAGTACACGGTGATCCCCTTGCCGCCGGTCTGGTCGGTGATGACGCCGCCGTAAAGCTGCAGGGCGCGCATCAGGGCCTTGACGGCGACCGACACCGGCAGCGAGTTCACGTCCACGGAAGGGTCGAAGCGGATCTTGGCGCCTTCACGGAAGATGGCGCCAAGTGCCGTACCGTCGGTCTTGACCGCCGGAGCCTGGGTTCCGACCTGCGGGCTGTTCAGCGAGCCGGGAACGACGACGTTGAGGGCGTGATTGAGGCAGGTGGCGCAGTCGAGTTCGCCGGGCAGGATGTCGCCGGCGAGGCCGGTAATGCCGGCGGCGGTGGTGCCGGGCGTGCCGTTGCCGGTGGCGAGATTGCCGCGCACGATCTGGCCGACATTGGTGCCGGCGGGCTGACCGGCGGGGTTGGCGGAGAGCTTCCAGAAGTCGTAGTAGTCGCCGGTGCTGGTGTCCACGACGACCAGATGGCCGTCGTCGGCGCCCCAGGCGCCGGTGGCGGGATGATAACCCGCAGGCGGGTTGGGCACGCAAAAACGGTCGTGATAGGGGTAGATCAGGGTATCGGTGAAGGTGGTGCAGCCGTGCGAGCCGTCGGTGTATTCGACGGGATAGTCGAAGCCGGTGGCGTGCACGTTGATGGTGAAAGGCAGGCTGCCGGTGATGCCGGAGATATTGAGCGCGGGGCCGGAAGGGGCGGTATAGAGCCAAGCCGCGCCGGGCGCGGGAAACAGCCGAGGCGGCGGCTGCGGTGACGGCGGCGGCGGCGCCGGGGGCGGCGGCGGCGGCGGAGCCGCGATGGTCACGGTGGCGGTGGCCAGGGGCTGCGCCGGGCGGCCGACCTGGGCAAGTTGCACGGCAAAGACGCCGGGCACGGCGCCGGCAGTGAACGTGCGGCTGAGAGCCCCGTTCGCGACGCTGCCGGGCTGCATGGTGCCGCCGGTCGCCGACCACTGCACGGCGCTCGCCGCCAGTCCGCTGACAGAAGCCGTGAGGGTGGCGCTGGCGCCCGGAGCCAGCGCCACATGCGAGGGGTAAATCGCGGCGGCGATGACGGGGGCGGGCGCGCCGGCGCCGGTCGCCGCGCCGCCGCACCCGGGATACAGCAGGCTCAGGAGACAGATAAGAGCCGGAAGGCTCCGCCGTGGCGAGATGAGACTACGCAATGCGGTACCGATTCACCTGCAAGAGTGACGAGGTGGCGCAAACTGGTGGATTCAGAGTAGGGCGCCACGGGCCGGATGCCGCTCGGGCGAAACCCCAAGGAACGGCGGAAAAAGAGCTCAGTCCGCCGCACTCAGTAGTAAATCCACAGGTGGTGGCCGATGAGGTTGATACCGGTGAGGTCGGGAGCCACGGGCAGCGCGGTGTAGAAGGTGACGCCGGTGCCGCCGGTCTGATCCACGATGACGCCGCCGTAATTCTGCAGGGCATGCAGGATGGCTTTCACCGCGGTGGAGGCGGACAGGGCATCCACGTTGACCGAGGGGTCGAAGCGGATCTTGGCGCCCTCGCGGAAGATGGCGCCGGGGACGGCGCCGTCGGTCTTTTCCGCCGGCGCCTGGTGGCCGACCTGGGGGCTGTTCAACGTGCCCGGGACGACGACGCTCAGGGCA
>JAKAOE010000120.1 GCA_021823305.1 Acidobacteriota bacterium | reverse complement strand
CTTGCCGCTGGTGAGCGGCGCCACCAGCTCGAGGTACTGATCGAGCCGGGCGCCCTGCACCAGCTCCATCGCCAGGAAGTGCTGGCCGTCGGCGGTGCGGCCGGACTCGTAGATCGAGGCGATGCCGGCATGCTTCAACCGGCCCAGGACTTGCGCCTCGCGCTGGAACATGCGCACGGCGTGGTCGTCCACCAGACCGATGCCGCGGATGATCTTCAGCGCCACGCGGCGGCGCGGATTCTCCTGCAGCGCCTCGTAGACCACGCCCATGCCGCCCTCGCCCAGGCGCCCGACAATGGTGTAGCTGCCGATCCTGGTCTGGGAGCCGAAACCGGTGGCGGGAAGCGCCGGGGTGGAGATGGTACGGTCGGAATCGCCAACGCCAGCCACCGTGCGGTCGGGCTCCGGGGCGGCAGCGCCGCCGCTCTCCGGCGCCGGGCGCAGCGTGGGATCGAGGTCGAGATCGCTGGACATGCGGAAGGCTTTCGCGGCTTGGCCGAACGGCGCAGTGCTCGCGATCACTGCAATTCCAGTTCGCGTTGAGTATACGGCCAATCCCAGTCTGGCTGTCGCCCACGAAGTGTGCAATCCGGTTGCCTCACTGTGCAATCGCGAGCGCACTGTGAGCCGGAGGTGGGGCGCAACATGGGCCAAACGCTTCGTCCGCTATGGCATTCAAAATGCGATCTGTGGTTTGAGTGTCCCCCAGAATGAAGAGATTGGCATTTCTGCTGGTGGCAGTAATGGCGGCGCTGCTGGCGCGTCCGGCCTTCGCCTCGTCCATCATCACCTACGACATCAGCGGGTTCCAGTTCTACAACCAGCCGACAGCGTCCGTGACCGGATACGTCACGGTGGACTTCGGGCAAGCGGGAACGGTGCCGTTGGTGGACTGGAGCGTGGTGGTGTCGGGCGTTGTGGATAACAACGGCAACACCATTCCCACGATTGACTTCAACCCCACGGGCAGCGGGGCCGTGGGCACGGTCAGCGGCGACCCGTTGTTCAATCTGCTGCAGCAGGACCCCTATCAGCTCACCTGGTCCACGCTGTTCCTGTGCGACGGGACACAAGTCATCCTCAACGGGACGTTCACCGACCCGTTGGGGTTCACCGCCGACGTCGAAGGCGGAGGGCTCATGACGCCGACGCCCGAACCAGCGACCTGGGCGCTGATGGGGGGCGGTGTGCTGGTGCTGCTGGGGTTGGGGTGGCGGCAGCGCAAGGCTGGAGCCGACGTCCGGGCTTGAACCGGAGACCTGCTGATTACGAATCAGCCGCTCTACCAACTGAGCTACGTCGGCTCGGAAACGCCGCACTCCATTCTAGCGTCATTCGCGCAGGCGGAGGGGGGCCGTTTGCTACCATCGCATATGCGCTGGTCCCAATCGTTCATCCCCACATTGCGTGAGGCGCCCGCGGACGCGGAGGTGGCGAGCCACATTCTGCTGGTGCGCGCGGGCTACATCCGGCAGCTGGCGGCCGGGCTCTACAGCTACCTGCCGTTGGCGTGGCGCTCGCTGCTGAAGATCCAGGCGATCGTGCGGCAGGAGATGGACACGATCGGGCAGGAGTTCCAGTTGCCCGCGCTGCATCCGGCCGAGCTGTGGCAGGCAAGCGGGCGCTGGGAGCTGATGGGCGGCAACCTGTTCCGGCTGAAGGACCGCTGGCAGCGCGACCTGTGCCTAGGCATGACGGAAGAGGAGGTGATGGCGGCGATCGCCGCCAGGGAGCTGCGCAGCTACAAGCAGCTGCCGCAGATCTGGTACCAGATTCAGCCCAAGTTCCGCGACGAGCCGCGGCCGCGCTCGGGGCTGCTGCGGGTGCGCGAATTCATCATGAAGGACGCCTACAGCTTCGACGTGGACGAGGCCGGTCTCGACGTCAGCTACCAGAAGCACGACCGCGTCTACCGCCGCATCTTCGAGCGCTGCGGGCTGCGCTACGTGGCGGTGGAGGCGCACTCGGGGGCGATGGGCGGGTCGCAGTCGCAGGAGTTCGTGGTGCTGGGCGAAGCCGGCGAAGACATGGTCGCACTCTGCCAGGCATGCGGCTATGCCGCCAATCTGGAGAAGGCCTCGGCCGTGCCCGCCCCGTTCGCCGACCCCGACACCGCGGCCCAGCCGGAGCGCTTCCCCACCCCGAACGCTCGCACCATCGCCGAGCTGGCGGCCTTCACCGGCGAGCCGGCCGCGCGGCTGGCGAAGTCGCTGGTGTATATCGTGGGAGACAAGCCGGTGCTGGTGCTGCTGCGCGGCGACGACGAGGCGAGCGAGGCCAAGCTGGGCACGGCCTTCGGCGGCGCGGAGTTTCGCCCGGCGCATCCGGAGGAGATTCTGGCCGCCACCGGCGCGCCGCCGGGTTCGGTGGGGCCGGTGCAGTTGGCCACACCGGTGCGCGTGCTGGCGGACCAGAGCCTGCGCGGCCGGCGCAACCTGACCGTGGGCGGCAATCAGGAAGGCTTCCATATACGGCACGTCACCCCGGGGCTGCACTTTCAGCCCGAATGGGTGGACGTGCGCGAAGTGCGCGGCGGCGACGCCTGCCCGAAGTGCGGGCAGCCGCTGCAGGTCTCGCAGGCGGTGGAGATCGGGCACATCTTCAAGCTCGGCCGCAAGTACAGCCAGGGGCTGGGGGTGCGCGTGCTGGACGCCGCCGGCCAGGAGATCGTCCCGATCATGGGTTCCTACGGGATCGGCATCGAACGCATCCTGACCGCCGCGATCGAGCAGAACCACGATGCCAATGGCTTCTGGCTGCCCAAGGCGATCGCCCCGTTCGAGGTGGTGATCACGCCCACCAACCTGGCCGACCCGGCAGTCGCGGCGCTGGCGCAGCAGCTCTACAACGACCTGCGCGCGCAGGGGCGCGACGTGCTGCTCGACGACCGCGAGGAGCGGCCGGGGGTGAAGTTCAAGGATGCCGACCTGATCGGCATCCCGGCGCGGATCACGGTGGGCAAGAAGGCGGCGGCAGGCGTGGTGGAGGTGGTGGACCGGGCGCACCGGCAGACGATCGAAGTGAGCACGGCGGATGTGCCGACGGCGCTGGCGGAGATGCCGGAGTAGCGCCCCTTCGGATTGAGCCTGTGGCCGGAGGCCGAAAAAGCCGCCGCCTTTTGGCCGCGGCAATGCTCAAATGACCGTGGCGGCGCGAGATGGCGGACTCAGCTTACTCCCGCGGTACCGGCGGGAGGCGGTGGGCGGTGCGCTGCGCTATGCTCAAATTGGAGGTTGGCGGCGCGATTGCGGCTGACGATCAAAGCTCGCGGCTTGGCGCGCTGGCTGGCACGGCCCTTGGGGCGGGTGTCGCTGGTACTGGCGCTGGCTCTGTTCGTCGCCGGCGGGCTGGCCTTCATCCACTACTACAACGTCTATGCGCGGGTGATTGACCGGCGGCTGGGCCACCCGGTCTTCGACCAGCCATCGCTGGTGTTCGCCGCGCCGGAAACGGTGAGCGTGGGTGAGACGCTGCCGGTGCGGACGCTGGTGGGCTGGCTGCAGACGGCGGGCTACAGCCAGCGACAGAAATCGCCGGTGGGGCGCTACGTGCGCGCCGGCGACATGGTGAGCATCCAGCCGGGGCCGGAGGCGTATCGGGCGACGGCGCCGGCGGTGGTGCAGTTCCAGTCGGGCATCGTGGCCGGCATCACCGACCCGCGCACCCAGTCGGCCCTGACCGACTACGCCCTCGAGCCCGCTCTGCTGACCTCGCTGTTCAACGAAAAGCGTGAAAAACGGCGGCTGGTGCACTACAAGGACCTGCCGCCGATGCTGATCAAGGCGGTGCTGGACATCGAGGACCGCACCTTCTTCCAGCACGGCGCGGTGAACTGGTGGCGGGTGGCCGGAGCGGCGGTGCGCGACCTGCGCAGCGGCCGGCCGGAGCAGGGCGCCAGTACGATTGACATGCAGGTGGCGCGCAACATCTTCGGGCTCGGCTTCCAGCGCACCATGCGGCGCAAGCTGGAAGAGACGCTGGTGGCGATGGAGCTGGAGGAGCGGCTGACCAAGGAGCAGATTTTCGAGCTCTACGCCAACCAGCTCTACATGGGCCAACATGGCAGCTACAGCATTCACGGCTTCGGGGAAGCGGCCGACGCGTACTTCGGCAAGACGGTGGGGGAGCTGAACCTGCCCGAGGACGCGCTGCTGGCAGGCATCATCCACGGTCCCAACCTGGATTCGCCCTACCGGCACCCCAAGCGGGCGTGGGCGCGGCGCGACCAGGTGCTGGCGGCCATGGTGGGGGCGGGCGACATCACGGAGGCGCAGCGGCGCGCGGCCGACAAGGCGCCGCTGGTGAGCGAGCCGGCCAGCACCGAGGTCAGCGACGCCCCCTATTTCGTGGACATGGTGCGCGACCAGATCAGCGAAAAGATCCCGGAGAGCAAGCTGACGACCGAGCGCTACCGTATCTACACCACGCTCGATCCCGAACTGCAGGCCTACGCGGCGCGGGCGGTTGCCGACGGCATGAAGCTGGTGGACAAGGATCTGGCGGCGCTGCGCGCGCGGCGGCGGCGGCCGAAAGGCGGCAAGCCGCCGGAGAAGGCGCAGGTGGCGCTGGTGGCGCTCGATCCGCACACCGGCGCGGTGCTGGCGCTGATCGGCGGGCGCAACTACGCCTTCAGCCAGTTCAACCACGTGCTGGCGGAACGGCCGACGGGCAGCACCTTCAAGCCGTTCGTCTACGCCACCGCGCTGGAGACCGGGCTGTTGCCGAACCTGACGCCGATCACCCAGACCTCGACGCTGATGGACGAGCCGACGGCCTTTCCCTGCCCCACCTGCCGCGGCGGCGAGTACAAGCCGGCCAACTTCGAGAACCTGTACTTCGGCAAGGTGACGCTACGCACCGCGCTGGCGCACTCGCTCAACAACGCCACCATCTCGCTGGCCGAGCAAGTGGGGCTGCAGCCGATCACCGAGCTGGCCCACGCCGCCGGCATCGTGCACGCCGAACCGACGCCGTCGGAGGCGATCGGCACCTACACCGCCACGCCGCTGGCGCTGGCCGGCGCCTACACCATCTTCGACAACGGCGGCGTGCTGGAGCCGCCGCGGCTGGTGTACGCGGTGCAGACCGACGCCGGGCAGACGGTCTATACGCCGAACGTGCAGGCCAAGCAGCTGCTCGATCCCCGGGTGGCGTTTCTCACCACCAACCTGATGCAGTCGGTGCTGGACGAGGGCACCGGCATCCGGGTGCGGGAAGACGGCTTCGACGCCCCGGCCGCCGGCAAGACGGGAACGGAAAACGACGCCTGGTTCGCCGGCTTCACCGACAAGCTGCTGTGCGTGGTCTGGGTGGGACTGGACAATTATCACGACCTCAAGATCGAGGGCGCGCACGCGGCGCTGCCCATCTGGGCGGAGTTCATGAAGGACGCGCTCCAGCTGCCGGCCTACGCCGACCCGCAGGCCTTCATGCCCCCTTCCGGGGTGGTGGCGGAGCAGATCAACTCACAGAATCAGACCGTGGTGACGCCGACCTGCCCGGCGGTGAAGGTGGAAACCGACTACTACATTGACGGCACCCAGCCGACGCAAACCTGCGATCACCCGCTGCCGCTGGTGCCGCGCGGCCTGGTGGCCGCCGCCGCCAGCCTGTTTCATATCAAGTCGCCGACGCCCGCGCCGCCGCCGCCGGTTGTTCCGCCCCCGCCCCCCAAAGTGGAGGCCCCGGTAGCGGTGGCGATCAAGCCGGCGCCACCGGCGGCGCCCAAGCCCAAGCCGAAGAAGCGCGGTTTCTTCAGCAAGCTGTTCCATGCGCTGGGCGGGGGCGGCGGCGGCGGGGGCTAAGTGGCCAGCCACTTTGACGGCGGCGGGACCGGGTTCGGGGCCGCGGCTTAGCCGCCACCGCTTGGCGCGACTTGCAAAGCTCCGGGCAGGAGCGGATACTGTGGGCAGAATTTCCTGTGTGTGGGAGGCGCGTATGCGCGCTGCCGGATTCGCGATTTGTCTTCTTTGCGCCGCACTGCCTTGGGCTGCGGCGGCGCAGGCCCCTGCTTCCAATCCCACGCCGGCGCGGCCGCAGTTATCCGTCGGCGAGCGGGCGGACATCTTCCTGGCGCGGCGCAACTACCCGGCGGCCATCCTGCTGCTGCAGCAGGCGATCAAGGAGCACCACGCCGACGCGGCCATCTACAACCGCATGGGGATCGCCTACCAGCAATTGCAGCAGCTCGGGCACGCGCGGAATTACTACAAGAAAGCCATCAAGATGGACAAGACCGAAGGCCGCTACTGGAACAACCTGGGCACGGTCTACTACATGCAGCGCAACTTCAAGAACGCGGCCAAGCAGTTCCAGCGCGCGGTGAAACTGGACCGCACCGAGGCCACCTACTTCGTCAACCTGGGCGGCGCGGAATTCGCGCTGAAGAAATTCCGCCGGGCCATCGCCGCCTACCGGCAGGCGCTG
>JAKAOE010000119.1 GCA_021823305.1 Acidobacteriota bacterium | reverse complement strand
TCCAGCCGCGGCGCTGCTCGGCGTGCTCCATCCAGCCGGTGATGCGCTCCTTCAGGCTCTGCCCGATCAGCGTGTAGACGCTCACCCAGAGCAGGCTGGAAAGCAGCGACACCCAGAGGAAGCGCGGGAATGGCGTGCCCTGCAGCCCGTAGATCACATAGGCGGCGCTGCGCAGCGGCGGCAGGAACTTGGTCCCCAGCATCATCTCCGCCGAGAGGTGGAAGTGCAGCCGATGGACGCCGATCCAGTGCACCAGCACGCCCCGCCCGACGCGGCTCAATCCGAACAGCACGCAATCGTTGACCAGCATCCCCGCGATGCCGCCCAGCGCCATCCGCGCCAGCGACACCGTCCGGCTCACCAGTGAGGAGGCGGCGAGCGCGATCAGCGCTTCGCCGGGAACCGCAATCCACGCTTCGATGCTGAGTGCCATCACCAGGCCGGCGATCGGATGGCGGCGGATGAATCGCAACACGACAGAATTCCAGATGCAGCTTGCCCCCATCCTGATGCAGGTCGCATGCCATTCCACCGGCGCCGCCGGCGCGGGCATTTCCATCGGGTTGGCGCGCGGCTCACCCGCCCCGGCGGAAAAAACTTCGCACCGGCGCGCAGCCGCTACGCGCGCCGCGCCCCCGGCAAACTGGCCAACCGTCCATCTCACCGCCCGCCAGCCGCGCGGGGCGCCCGCGTTGCGCCCAACCTTCAAGGGCGCGGCGGAGTGGGGCTCCCCGGGGTCCACGCGCAGCCGCGCCCGTACGGGGCAGCGGGCCGCGCGGCGCCACGGCGAGCTCTCGTCCATCCGAGCGCTAAGCAGCCGCGCGGGGCCGCCCGCGCTCAATCAATGCTGCTACACTAGTAGAAGCAGCGCCGCTCGGCGTTCATCTCCATAGCACGGGAGGTCCCCCCATGGCGGGTCGTTCAGGTCCGACATTTCAGAAACGGCAAAAAGAGAAGGCGCGCCAGGAGCGCCAGCGGGAAAAATTCGAGCGCCGTTCTGTCCGCAAGCAGGAAAAAGCCGCCGGCCTCCCGAGCTCCAACAACGAGATCGACTACAACTTCAATCCGTACGAAGGGTTGGAGGAGCTGACTCCGGAGACGCTGAACAAGACGGTGGAAGAGCTGCTGCCGCCGCCACACCCAGCAAATAATTAGCTCCTCTACGGATTGACGCGCTTGCCCGCCTTGATGGCGGCGATGAGTTGGCGCGCCTCGGGCAGGCTGAAGCCGCACTTGGGGTCCTGCGTCCGGCAGGTGGCGAGCGACCACTGGCAGCCACAGGTGCAGGCCACGCTGTTGAGCGCGGCCAGGGCCTCCTGGCGTTGCGCCGGCGTCAACGCGCGCAGCTCGGCGCCGATGCCCGGGATGGAGAGCGTGCCGACCTTGCCCCAAGGCGAAAGCTGCGCCGCCCGCAGCGCTGAACGATCGATGCGGGCCACCTTGACCACCGTGGGCAGCCCGAGCGTCGCGCGAATTTCGGTGTCGAAGACCTCGTAGGGGTTGGCCCCGTGGTTGATCTGCACCACCATGCCGTTGCGGTTGATCACCCACGTCACCGGAATGGTGTTGATGGGGCCGAACCGCGACTGCAGCGCGGTCGTGGCCATCGCCACCGGATAGTTGATGCCCAGCCGCACGGCGGCGGCGTGCACGGCGGCGGGCGGGAGCTCGTCCACCGAAAGGCCGACGATTTGGACCTTGCCGGCATATAGGCGTTGGAGCTTTTCAAATTCCGGAATTTCCATGCGGCAGGGACCGCACCAGGTGGCCCAAAAATTGAGCAGCACCACTTTGCCACGCAATGCGGCGAGGCTGATGCGGCGGCCATCCAGTGTAGTGACGCTGAGCGGCGGCGCCGGTGCGGGGTTCTTGATCAGGTAAAACTCGGGCAGCCTTGCCGGCTGCTGCGCGGCGGCGACCGCCGGCAGGACCGAGGCGGCCAACCCGAGCGCCAAGAGCTTGATCCAACGCGGCATAGCTCATTCTACCCTTTCGGGTGGAACCACCCTGCGCTTGACCGCTTGACATCGCCCGGATCGGGTGCAGAATGGTGGAAAAGGGAGGCCGTATGCGCGCCGTAAAGGTCTGCGCTCCCCTGCTGATCATCTTTTCCTTGGCCGCCAGCCTGCTGGCCGATAGCCACGTGCGTATCGTGCGCCTCAGCCTGGTGGTGGGAGCGGTGCAGGTCAAGCTTCCCGACGGGCGCGGATGGCGCCCCGCGCTGCTCAACGCGCCGCTGGTGCAGGGCGAGCAGGTGCGCACGCTTGGCTCCGGGCGGGCGGAGATTCAGTTTGAAAACGGCTCGACGCTGCGCCTCATCCCCGGCTCGCAGGTGACGCTGTCACGGCTGGCGCTGAGCGACGCCGGCGTGTTCGAGACCACCGCGCGCGTCACCGCCGGCACCGCCTTCGCCACGCTGCGCCAAGGCGACAGCAAGGGGTTCCGCATCGCCCTGGCCGGTCACCGCTGGGCTAAAGCCGACGGCGACGCCAGCCTGCGCGTGAACGCCGCCCCCGGCGCGCACCCGCTGGAAGTGCTCGCCGGCAAGGCTAAACTGGTGGCCGCCGGCCGCTCGCTGACGCTAAAGAAAAACCAGGCCGCATTGTTCACCTCCGGCGGCGGCGCCAGCCGCGTGGATGTCTCCGCGCCGGCCGGGCCCTGGACGAAATGGAGCGAAACGCGCGATCAGTACTACGCCGTCGCCTTCCACGAGGGCGTGCAGCCCGGCGGCCTGACCTCGGTGGTGAACTGGAACGCCAATCTGAACGCGGCCATGCCGGGCTACAGCGGCGTGGGGCTCGATTACGTCGGCGCCACCGCCTGCCCCTGGACCATGACCAGCGGCGATTACTCCGGCTGGTGCTGGAGCAGCGCCAACGGCTGGTACTTCCCCGCCGCGCCGCCCACCATCAGCGCTCAGGCGGCGGCCTCGGTCTCCGACGTTTCGCAGACCAACAGCGTGCTCGCCGGCTCCAGCGTCTCCACCTCCGCCACCGCCTCGCCCTTCAACGTGATGTTTTACGGCGGGCCGCTGGGCTACTATGGCAGCCCGGTGGGCTTTTACGGCGGCGCGCTCGGCTTCGGCGCCGCCGGCATGTTCGGTGCGCCGCTGTTGTGCGACGCGCTGTGCATGGACGCTTACTACGGCCCCAACGCCTTCCTGATGGGCGAGCTCTGGGGCATGGGCGGCGGCTACTACCCGGCGGCGATGCCGGCGGGCGGCGCGGCCAGTCTGGCCCGCACCGCGCAAGGGCCCGCCACCAGGCTGCCGATGACGCGCAATCCTCTGGGCCTGCGCCCCGGCGGCGGCAATGCCGCCATCTTGCGGCCGCCGCCCGCCCCGCGCTCGGCGCCCCCCATGGAAAACCGCTTCGGCGTGCCCGGCGCGGGCGCGTCGCTGGCGTTTCGCGAAGGCCTGCGACCCAGCGGCGTGGCGCTATCCCACTCCAACTTCCGGGTCGGCTATCGCGCTGCCATGGACGCCGGCGCGCGCTTCGCCGCGCGTAGCTCGGTGCCTTCCCCGGCGATGATGAGCCCCGATCCGATGGCCTCCTCCGGTGGCTTCTCCGCCGGCGCATCCCCGGGCAGCGGCTTCCGCGGCGCCGGCCCGATGGCCCCCGCCGGCGGCGCCCCCCGCGGCGCCGTCGGCGGCGGCCGCGTAGTTCACTAAGGCGAACGCACCCCCGCGGCGACCGCCAGCGATCCCCGCGCTCAGCAGCCGCGCCGGGCGCCTGCGCCTAGAAATGATATACGAGTGCGATATCCGGCTCGGCCATGTGGTTGAGCTGCGCGATGCCGATCAAGCCGAAATCGGGGATGCGATAGAACAGTCCGCGATACTCCAGCCGGATGCTCCACTGCTTGGCCACCGCCAAGTCGAGGCCGCCGCCGTATTCCAGCAACCATTTCCGCTCCGGAACCGACCCCGGCACGCTCTGGCTGGCCATCGGGGTGTAATCGGTAAATCCCAGCCCGCCCAATACGAATGGCCGGATGAAGCCGGAAGCAGGGTAGGTCCAGACGTAGGCGGCGGTGTATTCGTTGGCACGCGCCTGCACGAACAGGTTGGAGCCGTAGGTCTGCCGGGGCTGGGCAAAGGTGTAGCGCAGCTCGATCGCGTTGTAGTCGTTGATGTGATAGCGGATGCCGAACTGCCCGCTCACCACGTTGGTAGTGCTCAGAGGTTGGCTGTTGGCGGTGGTCGCCTTGGCGAACTGCATGCCGCCCGCGATAAAAACTTCCCAGTTGCCGCCGTAGGGCGACGGCACCGGCGGGTTGGCCGGGGGAATGTTCGGGGCGATGGGAGGGTTGGTCTGGGCAGCCGCGCCGGCCGCCAGGGCGAGCGCGCAAAGCAGCGGCAGCAAGAGGAAACGAAACGGGCGATGGCGCATGCGGCGAAAGTCTCCTGTCCGATTGTAACGGACGGCCCTGGGCCCAAAGGCGTTACCCAAAGGACGGGGGAAGCCGGCCGGAAAACCGCCGGCAGCTATACTGAACCCCATGCTCCGGATCGCCGCGATTGAGTTCCTCAACGCCGCCCCGCTCATGGCCGGGCTCGACGGTGATCAACGCTTCGCATTGAGCCACACCCTGCCGTCGGCCTGCGCCGACGCGCTGCGCGAAGCCGAGGCCGACCTGGGCGTGATCCCGGCGATCGAGCTGGCGCGGACGCCGGGGCTGATCGGGCTGGGCGGCATTGGCGTGGCCTCGCGCGACGGCGAGGGCGTGCAGGGCGAGGTGCGCAGCATCCTGCTCATCTGCCGCCGCCCGCCCGCCCAGGCGCGCACCGTGGCGCTCGACCGCGCCTCGCGCACCTCGGCGGCGCTGGCGCAGATCCTGCTCAAGCACCGCTTCGGCGCCGGCTGCACCGCCGTTCCCGGCGACGCCGACTGGCGCAAGGGCCTGGAGCGCGCCGACGCGGCGCTGCTGATCGGCGACCCGGCGCTGCAGTTGAGCGTCCGCGGCGGCGCCACGGGCCTGCACGTCTACGACCTGGCGCGCGAGTGGCGGGAATGGACCGGACTGCCCTTCGTCTTCGCGCTTTGGGGCGTCCGCGAAGCGGTCTTGCAACCGCACCAGGACTGGCTGCCGCAACGGCTGCGGCAGGCGCTGAGCGAGGGCTGGGAGGGCCGCCGCGAGTTGGCGCGGCAGTGGGCCCCGCGGCTCGACTTACCCGAGGAGGAAGTGCTGCGCTACCTGGAGGAAAACGTGGCCTACCACCTGACGCCGGCGCACACCGCCGGCCTGCGCCGCTATCTCGAGCTCGCCGCCGACGACGGCCTGGTGCCGTCGCCCGCGCTGCCTCCGCTGGTCGAGCCGGTCACCGCATGATCGCCTACCTGCAGGGCATCGTTCTCCACCGCCAGCCGCCGACGCTGGTGCTCGACGTCCACGGCGTCGGCTACGAAGTACAGGTGCCGATCGGCACCTACGCGCACCTGCCCGCGCCCGGCCAGCCGGTGGCGTTGCACATCCACACCCAGGTGCGCGACGACTCCATCCATCTGTTCGGCTTCGCCACCGCCGGCGAAAAGCGCCTGTTCGAGAAGCTGATCACGGTCAACGGCGTGGGCCCGAAGCTGGGCTTGGCGATCCTCAGCGGCCTGCCGCCGGAGGCGCTGGGCGCGGCGCTGCGCGGCGGCGACACCGCGCGCCTCACCGCCATCCCCGGCGTGGGCAAGAAGACCGCCGAGCGCCTGGTGGTGGAGCTGCGCGACAAGGTGCCCGAGCTCGCCGGTGCCGCCGCCGCGCCGCCCGCCTCCGGTCCCGCCGCCGACGTGGTGAGCGCCCTGGTCAACCTCGGCTACGCCGCCGCGCAGGCGGAAAAGGCCGTGCAGCGCGCCCTCCAGGCCAGTCCCGAAGCCAACTTCGACCGGCTGTTTGCGCTCTGCATGAAGAGCATGTAGACGGCTCGTCATGAGAACATACTCCTTTCAACGCAGGAGCTGTCCTCATGCCCCGATACCCGTCTCTCGCCGCGCTGGCCGCGGCCGCGCTGGCGTTGGCCCTCGCCGCCGGCGCGCAAGCCCCCGTCGCGCTCACGGTTGACGCCTCGCAGGCGCCTCTGCACTTGCTCCGCACCACCATGGTGCTGCCGGTCGCGCCCGGCCCGCTCACGCTCTACTATCCCAAGTGGATTCCCGGCGAGCACGAGCCCGACGGCCCGATCGGCAACGTCGTCGGCCTTAAATTCACCGCCCACGGCCACAGCATCTCCTGGACGCGCGACACACTCGATGTCTTCACCTTCCACCTCACCGTGCCCGCCGGCGTCTCGCGGCTGACCGCCAGCTTCGACTACATCGAGGGCTCGGCCGGCGAGTATACCTCCGGCGGCTCCGCCACCGACAAGCTGGTGGTTGTCAACTGGAATCAGAACCTGCTCTACTTCGCCAATGTTCCGGCGCGCGAGCAACGTTTCGCCGCCCAGCTCATCC
>JAKAOE010000118.1:770-6483 GCA_021823305.1 Acidobacteriota bacterium | reverse complement strand
CACGTACGCCATCAGCGGCGCCTTCGCCGCCCACGCCGGCATCGCCTCCATGCGCGCCGTCGCCAGCAGCGGCGTCACCTTGCCGTCGCCCACGGCGACGTTCACGATGTCGAAGTTGATGCTCTGGCTGGCGTAGACGAAATCGCGGCCGTTGGGCGACACCGCCGGCATGGTGTCGGTGTGGCCGCCGGAACCGAGCGCGAAATGCGCGCCCGTGTTCACGTCGTACATCCACAGCTGCGCCGTCAGCGTCCCCGGCACGCCCAGCGCCAGCACGATCCGCCGGCTACCGGGCATCCAACTGAAAAACGGCGTCACGCCCGTCTGCGGCACCGTCGGCAGCACCCGGCGCGGCGTCCCCGTGCCCGCCGGCCACGGAATCCGCCAAGCCTCGTCCCGCCCACGGTCGGCCGAGTGCATCAGCAGCAACAGCGACTTCCCGTCCGGCGCGAAGTGCAGCACCGGCGGGTTCATGATTGCCGCCGTCGCAAACGGCGCCGGCGCGTACAGCCGCGGAGCGCTGCCCGGCGGCGAGCTGATCCCCAGCCCGAACTTCCCGCCGGGATGCGCCTGCCATATCCCCACCAGCGCCTTCCCGTCCGGCGACAGCGCCACCGACCCCACTCCGTTCACCACTCCAAATCCCTTGCCCGGTCCCTGGTTCGTGTCCAGCACCAGCGTCGGTTCCCCGCCCACCGCCGACACCGAGTAAATCCCTTGCGCGTGGATGCCCCCCGCACTGGCATAAAAAATGCGGCTGCCGTCCGGCGCCCAGGCAAATGGATACTTCGAGTTCGGCCCCTCCGTTAACTTCGTCGCGGTCTCCTTGCCCAGGTATCGCACATAGACCTGCACCTTGTCCTGGCGCTGCGTCGCCGCCGCGAACGCCACCGCCTTGCCGTCCGGCGACCACACGGGGTATTCCTGGCCGCCCGCCTTGAACGAGAACGGCGTGTACTGCAACTGCCCGATGTCGAAGGGATGCGGCCAGAACGCCCACGCCAGCCCGGCGGCCACCGCCAGCGCCGCCACCGCGCCCACAATCGCCGGCAGCCAGCGCCAGCCCCCAGCGCCCACGGGCGCTGCTTCGGCCGCCGCCAGCGCCGGATGGGTGCTGCTGCCCGGGCTGCCGCCAGCGCTCTCCAGCGCGAACCCCAAATCGCTGGCGCTCTGGAACCGCTGCTGCGGCGCTTTTTCCAGGCAGCGCCGCACGATCCGGTCCAGCCCGGGCGGTAGCGCCGCATCCGCCGGCGGCTCGGCGGGCTCGTCGCGCAGAATCGCGCTCATCGTGTCCGCCGCGGTGGAGCGGTGGAAAGGCCGCGCCCCGGTGAGCATCTCGTACAGCACGGCGCCGAAGGCGAAAATATCGGCCCGCGCATCCGCTGTCTCGCCCCGCACCTGCTCCGGCGCCATGTATCCCATCGTGCCTAGCGCCATCCCCGGCGTCGTGCTGCCGCCCAGAGTGGCGTCGTCGGCCCCGGCCGTGGGCGCGGCCAGCCGCGCCAGGCCAAAATCCAGTATTTTCACCCGCCCGTCGGAGCAGAGAAAGATGTTGGCCGGCTTCAGGTCGCGATGCACGATCCCGCTGGCGTGCGCCGCCGCCAGCCCGGCCGCGATCTGCCCGCCCCATTCCACCGCCTTGCGCGCCCCCACCGCGCCCTGCTGCAGCCGTGCCTGCAGCGTCTCGCCCACCAGCAGCTCGGAGACCAGGTAGGGCGCGCCATCGGCCTCGCCGACGTCGTAAACCGCCAGTAGGTTGGGGTGGCTGAGCGCCGCCAGCGTCTGCGCCTCCTGCCGAAAGCGGCGCAGCCGCTCCGGATCGGCGGTCATCTCCAGCGGCAGAATCTTGATCGCGACGTCACGCTGCAGCCGCGTGTCCCGCGCCCGGTACACCTCGCCCATGCCGCCCGCCCCCAGCAGCACCACGATCTCGTACGGCCCCAGCCGTTCCCCCGCCAACGCCATCGCACCAGTATACGAAGCCGCTGCCGGGGCAGGTCCCGCGCCCTTCATAAAGTATAAATTTTGATTGCGTGGCCTTGAATTCGCCCTATACCATAGGCTTGATTTTCCAGGGGTGCCTGATGTTGCGTTTGTCCTGCCTTGCGAAGTCCGCCTTCTGCCTCGCTCTCTCCCTGCCGCTCGCCGCTCAATTCGGCCGCGGCCCCGCCGGTCCGCAGCGCACCACCACGCCCCCGCCGCTGCAGTTTCACTACATGGGCCCCGCGCCCGGCGGGCGCATCGCCTCCGCCGCCGGTGTGCCCGGCAACCCCGCGATCTATTACTTGGGCTCGGCCTCCGGCGGCCTCTGGAAATCGGTGGACGGCGGCCACACCTTCCGGCCGATCTTCGACAAGCAGGACGCCATGGCGATCGGCGCCATCGCCGTCGCGCCTTCCGATCCCAACACCGTCTGGGTCGGCACCGGCGAGCCCTGGGTCATCCGCCCGGCCGACATTATCGGCGACGGCGTCTACAAATCCACCGACGCCGGCGTCACTTGGCAGCACATGGGCTTGGTCAAGACCGGCCGCATCGCCGGCATCGCCATTAATCCCAGGAACCCCGACAACGTGCTGGTCTGCGCCGAAGGCCGCGACAGCTCGCCCCAACAGAACCGCGGCGTCTTCCGCACCACCGACGGCGGCGTGACCTGGAAGCGGACGCTCTTCGTCAACCCGAATACCGGCTGCAGCAGCATCAGCATGGATCCCGGCGATCCCAACACCATCTTCGCCGGCACCTGGCAGGTGAAGCAGCGCACCTGGGTGGAAGCCAGCGGCGGTCCCGGCAGCGGCATCTACGTCTCGCACGACAACGGCCGGACCTGGACCCATCTCACCAACGGCCTGCCCCAGCCGCCGTTGGGCAAAACTGCCGTCGCCATCGCCGCGTCCAACCCGCAGCGCGTCTATGCCCTCATCCAGACGCACGACAACGGTACCGTGTGGCGCACCGACAACGGCGGGGCGAGTTGGAAGGCCGTGAGCTGGGATCGCACCCTGATCGGCCGCGCCGGCTACTACATCAACATCCTGGTCAATCCCAAGAACGAAAACGACGTCCTCATCACCAGCAGCAGCTTCCACCGCTCCGAGGACGGCGGTCACACTTTCAGCGGTGAAGGCGGCATCCAGCAGGTGGGCGCCGCCAGTTGCGGCGACTGCCACGGCATGTGGATGGATCCCGACAACCCCGCCCGCTATGTCTTGACCGACGATGGCGGCGCCAGCATCGCCACCGGCGCCGGCACCGCTCTGCACGTCGCCCTGCCCAACGGCCAGACCTATCACGTCTTCTACGACAACCGCGTCCCCTACTGGATCTACTCCAACCGCCAGGACGACGGCACCATGCGCGGCCCCTCCACCGTGAGCACGATCACCGGCAACGGCATGCTGCCCAAATCCGAGTTCATGCCCGCCGGCCGCGGCGGGCGCGGCTTCTTCTTCGGCCGCGGCGGCCGGGGCCCGATCAACCAGCAGTTGCTCGCCGCCTACCCCAAGGCGCAAAAGCCGCCCGCCGGCTTCGCCCTCGGCCCCGACGGCCAATCCACCGTGCCTCCCGGCGGCTTCAACGCCTTCGGCCGTGGGCCGATGCAGCAACTGCAGTGGCAGCCCAATATCGGCGGCTGCGAGTCCGGCTACACCGTGCCCGATCCTACCGACGCCAACATTGTCTGGGCCACCTGCTACGGCGGCAAGCTGACGCGCTTCGATCAGCGCGAAGGCACGGCGCACTCGGTCGAGCCGCAAAAGATTACCCTCGACTCGCCGCCCAACGAGGTCCGCTATCGCTGCCATTGGACCTCGCCGCTGGCCATTGATCCGTTCGACCACAACAACGTCTACTACGGCTGCCAGGTCATCCTGCGCACCGATAACAAGGGCTACTCCTGGGCGCCGGTCAGCCCCGACCTCTCCACTCGTAACCCCGCGCGCATCGTCCCCAACGGCGGCATCGAGGGCGACAACCTGGCGCAGTACGACGGCGAGGTGGTGTGGGCCATCGCCCCCTCCCCCATTCAGCGCGGCTTGATGTGGGCCGGCACCAACGACGGCAAGCTTTGGTACACCCGCGACGACGAGGCCGCCCACCCGCAGTGGGTGGACGTCACCGCCAACCTCCACCTGCCGCCCTGGGGCGAATTCAACGAGATCGCCCCCTCCCACTTCCATCCCGGCTCCGCCTACGTCGCCGTGGACTTCCGCCTCGCCGGCCACAACAACTACAAGCCCTACATCCTCAAGACCACCGATTACGGCAAGACCTGGACCAACATCACCAGTGACCTGCCCGCCACCGATCCGCTCGACTACGTCTTGAGCGTCGCCCAGGACCCCAACAAGGAGGGCCTGCTCTTCGCCGGCACCGCCCACGCCTTCTACTACTCGCTCGACGACGGCGGCCATTGGGTGCACTTCAACCGCGGTCTGCCGCCCTCGCCCGTGAGCTGGATCACGGTCGAGCCGCGCTTCCACGACGTGGACGTCTCCACCTACGGCCGCGGCCTCTACATCCTGCCCGACATCTCGCTGCTCGAGCAGACCGGCAGCCCCGACACGCCCAGCGGTTCGACGCGGCTGTTCAAGCCCACCGACATGTTCCGCCAGGCGCGCAGCGCCTTCCCCACCGCCGCCCAGCCGCAGTATCCCAACTTCCTCTTCTATCTCGCCGATGCCCCCAGCGGTCCGGTGAAGATGCAGATCCTCGACGCCTCCGGCGCCGTGGTGCGCACCCAGATGCTGCGGGCGCACCAGGGCTTGAATGGCGCCTATTGGGACATCCTGTACAACGGGCCCAAGCTGGTCGAACTCCGCACCACCCCGCCGGAAAACCCGCACATCTGGCAGGAACCGCGCTTCAAAGGCAAATCCATTCGCACCATCATCCACTGGGGCATCACGCCGCGCACCGGCGTGCCGCTCGCCGCGCCCGGCCAGTACCAGGTGCGGCTGACGGTGAATGGCCAGAGCTATACCCAGCCGTTCTCCCTGCTGAAGGATCCGGCGGTGATCACCTCGACCGCGGCGCTGCGCCAGTCCACCGCGATGCAGGTGCAAATCCGCGGCGATATCACCGAGACGTCGGAGATGGTCAACCAGATGGAAATCTGGCGCAAGCAGATCCAGGACGACGAGCACACCGACGCCCCCGCCGACCGGCCCGCGTTGGCCGCGCTCGACCACCAGATCCTCAACGTCGAGCTCCAGCTCGTCACCCGCGCCGACATGCTCAGCGACGATAAGTACTTCCCGGTTGCCTACCGGGTCTACATGAACCTGATCTGGCTCTCCGGCGGCGTGGGCGAGGGCGCCAGCGACGAAGCCGGCGGCGCCGACTACGCCCCCACCTCGACCCAAATCCGCGTCCTGCACGAGATCGAGGCCAAGCTCGCTACGGCGCGCGCCGGCTTCGACCATCTCAAATCCACCGTCGTGCCGCGGTTCAACCGGACCAACGCCGGCAGGATCACGGCCATCAGCAACACCCTGCCGCCCAACACCCCCATCGGCGGTCAGTACTAACCGTCGCCCCAGCCGCCTCCTCCGGCCGCGTCCCGCGTTGTCTTGCGGGGCGCGGCCGTCTTCCCATGTGCCCTCCCCGGCGTGCCGCCCGGGTCACATCGCTCAGCAATTGTGCCGGTCAAGAAAATGATCTATAGTGCCGATCATTGGAGAGTCGTGGAATGGGCTTGGCCTGCGGGCCGTAC
>JAKAOE010000118.1:0-760 GCA_021823305.1 Acidobacteriota bacterium | reverse complement strand
GGGGGTCTTCGGTCTCGTGATGTCGGCGGGTTGCGCCGTAAACCGCTATCAGCCCCCGCCTCCCGCCCCGTGCAGCCCCACCGTGCAGCCCATCCGCTATCAAAATCTGGTCGTTTCCGTGCCGATTTACTTCAACTACACGCCCCGGGACCGGGCCGACGGTGCGGTCAACCTGCGGCAGATCGTCGTGGACCGCTTGAACGCCGACGGCAAAGCCGATGGCGACACCTTCTCGCTCCAGAACGGCTCCCAGCTCAACTTCACCCTGACCTATAACTTCTACGACAGTAACGAGATCTACACCGGCAACGTCACCCTCGCTGGCTGGGGCCAAGGCAACATCGCCACCCTCGGAACCGAGGGCTCCTACAACGATCCGATCCAGATGGTGCAGTATCTCACCGACCGCGCCTTCGGCTTCATCAGCGACGGCTGGCACGACTCCCGCCCCCAGTGCGTCGGGCATTAGGCCGACTGGCCCGCGCCGGCGTAGCCCCTTCGACCAACCACTGACGAACAACCAGCATCTCAGCTAGCGGCGGAGTCATGTTCGGCAGTTAGTCAATCTCGATGGGGCACGGCGCTCTCGAGGCGGCAGCGCGGCGGCCGTTTATGTCGCTCGGCCGTGCCGAATCAAGCGTTTAGCGCCGGGAAAGAACACTAGTACTACAGTGTTAAAAAGTCGAAGTCTGATCGGGCCGTTGTGATTTTCATCAACGTTTTCGCGGTTTACAGCATGCGACATTCCATTTTCATTGAC
>JAKAOE010000117.1 GCA_021823305.1 Acidobacteriota bacterium | reverse complement strand
GGCGGAAGGGACGCTCGGCGTGAGCTTCGAAGTTGGCTTGGTCTGCCGCGATTGCGGCAAGCGTTTTCCCACACAACCGTTGGCGGGGTGCGACGAGTGTTTCGCGCCGCTCGAGGTCGCCTACGATCTCGCCGCGATCGGCCGTGCCGCCTCGCCCGCGGCCCTGGCGCAGCGGCCGCACACCATGTGGCGCTATCGCGAGCTGCTGCCGGTGCGCGACGCTGGCGCCGGGCGCCCGGTCGGCGGCACGCCGCTGCTCGCGGCGCCGCGCCTGGCGCGGGAGCTGGGCATGCGCGAGCTCTATCTCAAGAACGACGCGGTCAACTTTCCCACCCTCTCGTTCAAGGACCGCGTCGTGGCGGTGGCGCTCAGCAAGGCGCGAGAGTTCGGGTTCCGCACCGTCGCGTGTTCCTCCACCGGGAACTTGGCGAATGCCCTGGCGGCCGCGGCCGCGGCCGAAGGGCTGGAGGCGTTCATCTTCACGCCCGCCGATCTCGAAGAGGCGAAAATCGCCGCCACCCGCATCTATGGCGCGCGCCTGATCAAGTTCCACGGCAACTACGACCAGGTGAACCGGCTGTGCGCGGAGCTGGCCGAACGCCTCCCTTGGGGCATCGTCAACGTCAACCTGCGGCCCTACTACGCCGAAGGCTCGAAAACCGTGGGCTACGAGATTGCCGAGCAGCTCGGCTGGCGCCTGCCGGGCGCGGTGGTGTGCCCGATGGCGGGCGGCTCGCTGATCGGCAAAGTCGCCAAAGCCTTCGACGAGTTGCGGCGGCTCGGCTGGGTGACCGCCGGCGCGGATCCGGTGCGCCTGTACGGCGCCCAGGCCAGCGGCTGCGCGCCCATCAGCCTGGCGGTGAAACAAGGCCAGGACGAGATCACGCCGCAGCGCCCGCAGACGGTCGCGCGCTCGCTCGCCATCGGCAACCCGGCCGACGGGTTCCACGCCGTCCGCCTCATCCGCGACTCCGGCGGCTGGGCGGACGACGCCAGCGACGCCGAAATCGTCGCCGCCATGCGCCTGCTGGCCGAGACCGAGGGCATTTTCGGCGAGACCGCCGCCGGCGTCACGCTCGCCGTGGCGCGGAAGCTGCTGCGCCAGGGCCGCATCGCGCCGGATGCGCCGCTGGTGCTCATCCTTACCGGCAACGGCCTGAAAACGCTGGACGCGGTCAACGTCTGGCCGCAGCCCGTGCCCGTGCTGGCTCCCAAGCTCAGCCACTTGGAAGCGTACCTGCAAGCGCCGCTGCCTCCGCTGGAGGCGCCCCGCGCCGTTCCCGCTTGAACCCATTGGAAAAGGAGATCCCCCATGGCCTGCAACGTCCGCATCCCCGCTCCGCTTCAGCGCTTCACCCAAGGCGCCGAGGCCGTCGCCTGCGACGCCGCCACCCTCCCAGCGCTGCTCGCGGAACTCACCGTCCGCTTCCCGGAATTGAAGGATCGCCTGTGCGAGCCCGATGGGCGCCCGCGGCGGTTCTTCAACGTCTACGTCAACGACGAGGACATCCGTTTTCTTGGCGGCAACGCCTACCAGTTCGCCCCCAGCGACGATGTGCTGATCCTGCCGTCGATCGCCGGCGGCAGCGCCTAGGGCGGATCCGGCGCTGCCGCACCCCTGCCCAACGTCCGCCATGCGGCGTATCGCCGGGAACAGCCGCACGCGCCTCCCGTCGCTGGCTGCACCCACGCTGGCTCCGCTCTAGGCGGACGCCGGCGGACGGGCCCGGGGCGCGGCTTCGGCCGCGCCCGCCAGCTCGCCGGCGATGGCGTCCAGGATGGCGTGCACGAACCGCACCGCGTCCGGCTGCGAATACTTGCGCGCCAGCCCGAGCGCCGCCTCCACCACGGCTGCGGCGCTGCTCCCGCCGCGCAATAGCTCCGCCACCGCGAGTTTGAGGATGCTGCGGTCGATCGCGGTGATGCGCTCGAGCCGCCACCCGACGGCATGGCGCGAGATCAGCGCTTCGATGCGTTCGCGCTGGGTCGCCGCTTCGGCCACCAGCGCGGCGGCGGCGGCGCGGACCGCCGGCGTCAGCGGTTGCGAGGCGGCGTGCCACCCCTCCACCTCCGACGGCGACTGGCCGCTCATCTCCACGGCATATTGCATCTGCAGCGCGGCCTCGCGCGCCGCGCTGGCTGGCCGCCGCTCCCCCCGCGCGTTCACGAGTGTGCTGCCTGCGCCCGCCCCAGGGAGACTTCGTAGGTGACCGTGGCCGTGCTGCGCAGCATTGCCAGCACGCTGCAATACTTTTCGTGCGACAGCAGCGCCGCCCGCTCCACCGCCTGCTGGTCCAGGCCGTCGCCCTCCACGCGATAGCGCATGGCGATCCGGGTCAGCACCGTCGGCGGCTCCGGCGCCCGCTCCGCCACCGCGCTGACTTCAATCCGCGTGAACGGCTGCCGCTTCTTCCGCAGCACGATGACCATGTCGGTGGCGGTGCAGCCGCACAGGCTGCGCAGCACCATCTCCACCGGACCGGGAGCGCTGTTGAGCGCGCGGTCGCTGTCGAGCACCACGGCGTGGCCGCTGCTGCCCGTCGTGACGAAGCGCTCGCCGTCGAGCCAGACGGCGGCGGCGGTCACGGCGGCGGGTGGCGGCGCGGACGGATCGAGGGTAGGCATGACAGCTTCCATTATCGGCGATTGTCCGATGTCGGCTCGGGATGGATGGTGATGCGGAACAATTGCGGCAGCGCGCGCCGGATCTCGGCCTCCAGCCGGCTGACGCGCTCATGCACCTCGTTCACCGGCAACGCGTCGGAAAAGCTGCAGTGGCAACTCAGCGCCAGGTGGCCGCTGCTGCGCCGCACCTGGATGTCGTGGCAGTCGAGCAGGTCGGGCACGGAGCGCGCCAGCCCCTCCACCTGCCGCGCCACATCCCCGGCGTCCACCAGCGCCGCCGGCCCCACCGCCGCCTCCGGCTCGATGTGGGTCACGATCTCGCGCACGCCGGGAACGTCGCGGCGGATTTCGGCTTCCAACCGGCTGACCAGATCGTGGGCCTCGGCCAGCGGCATGCTCTCGCGCAGCTCCAGGTGAAACTCGACGTCCAGCGCCTGGCCGAGCTGGTAGATCGAAAGATCGTGAATATTCTGGTTGTTGCGCAACGCCACCGCCTGCACCCGCTCGATCGGCCCCAGCCGCTCCGGCGCCGCAGGGTGGGCCTCGACCACGACGTCCGCCTCCGGCAGGCGCCGCAGAATCCGGTTCGCCACCTCCTGGCGCACGCCGCCGGCGCGCTCCAGCGTGGACGGCGGCTCCAGCGCCAATTGCAGGTCCACGAAATAGCGGCTGCCCATCCGCCGCACCCGCAACCTCTCCACGGCGGCGATGCCCTCCACGCCGTGCAGCGCCTGCCGTAGGTCGCGGCTCAAACCCGGAGGCGCCTCATCCAGTAGCACGCCCGCCATCCGCCGCCCCAGGCGCAGCGCCAGCCAGACCATCGCCGCCGCTACCACCAGCGCCGCGGCGGCGTCGGCGTGCAGCAACCACGCCAGGCGCCACTGCCGGCCGACGGCCACCAGCGTCAGGCCCAGCAATACCGCCGCGCTGGTGGCGATGTCGCTGCTGTAGTTGAGGGCGTCTGCGGCCAGCGCGTCGCTGCCGTAAGCGCTGCTGGCGCGCCGCAGGTAGCGCGCCCGCACCGCATCCACCGCCATCGACGTGATCATCACGGCAAACGCCCAGCCGTCCAGCCGCATCGCGCCGCCCGCGCCGGCCATCCACCGCCGTAATGCTGCGTCGCCGATCGTCAGCGCGGTGGCCACCAGCAATCCGGCCTCCAGCAGGGCGGAGAAGCTCTCGAATTTGCCGTGGCCGAAGGGATGGTTGGCGTCCGCCGGCCGCGCCGCGATCCGCAGCGAAATCCAGGTCAAGGCCGAGGCGAACAGGTCAAGGGCGGAATGCGCCGCCTCTGCCAGGATCCCCAGGCTGTTGGCATGCAGGCCAACCACCAGCTTGAACGCCAAAAGCCCCACCGCCGCGGCCAGCGACCAGGCGGCGACGCGCTGTTTGCCGTGCTCGCGAAGGTTGGAAACCTGGCTCGCCATGGCATTGATGCCTACGCTAGCACGGCGCGGCTAGCCTTTCCTTCCCGGCCCCGCGGTGGTAGATTCGAAGATAAGGGATTCGCCGGCGCGCGACCGCGCCGGCGCGATACACATGCCACGCCGTAAATCCGGCACCGCGTTGCGATACCGTAAGCGTCACGCTTGCATCGGCCTCCGTTTCGTCGCCGCCTGCTGTTGCCTGGCCGGGCTGGCCATCCCGGCGGCGGCGCAGCGCGTACAACCGCCGCCGCAGCAGGCCGGCCCCAAGATTCATATCGCACCGGGCAGCGCCGCCACGGTGCCGGGCGGGGTCACGCCGCAATCGCCACCGCCCTCCCCGCTCATCAAGCCCTTGCCGCCCACCGGCGGCCCCGGCATCCCCGAAGTGCCGCTGATGAAGAAGAACGTCAACCTGGTTCTGGTGCCGGTGGTCATCACCGACCCGTTGAACCGCATGGTGACCGGGCTGCAGAAGCGCTTCTTCAGCGTGTACGAAGACAACGTACCGCAAAAGATCGAGTCCTTTTCCAGCGAGGATGCGCCGATTTCCGTGGGCGTGGTGTTCGACTCCAGCGGCAGTATGTCGGACAAGATTCAGAAGTCGCGCGACGCGCTGATTGACTTCTTCAAGACCGCCAACCCCCAGGACCAGTTCTTCCTGGTGGACTTCGCCGACGAGCCCCGCCTGCTGTGCGGCTTCACCAGCAACATTGACCAGATCGAGGACAGCGTCACCTTCCTCCAGCCCCACGGCCGCACCGCCCTGCTCGATGCGATCTATCTTTCGCTCGAGGAGATGCGCTACGCCAAGTATCCCCGCAAAGCGCTGCTGATCATCTCCGACGGCGGCGACAACCACAGCCGCTACAGCGAGCGCGACGTCATGCGCGTGGTGCAGGAGGCGGATGTGCAGATCTATGGCATCGGGCTCTACGATCCGGTGGGCGAACGCGCCACGCCGGAGGAGATCGCCGGTCCCGCGCTGCTCGACAAGATCACGGAAGCCACCGGAGGCAAGACGTTCGAAATCCACGATGTTGACGAACTAGCCGACACCGTCACCAAGATCGGCATCGAACTGCGCAACCAGTACGTGCTCGGCTACGCGCCCAGCGACACCCGGCCGGACGGCAAATGGCGCAAAATCACGGTCAAGCTGCACCCACCGCCGGGCTTGCCGCCGCTGACCGTGTCGGCGCGCTCCGGCTACTACGGACCTCGCCAGTGAACCGCTTCGCGTTCGCCGCATCCCGCCTGCGGGCGGCCGCCGTGGCCGTCGCGCTGCTGCTCGCCGGCGTGGCCGCCGCCGCGCAGCAGGCTAAACCGCGGCGCGTGCCCCAGGCCCCGTTCACCTTCCGCGCCAACGTCGGCGAAGTGCTGGTGCACGCCAGCGTCTACGACCGCCACCATCGCGCCGTGCTCAATCTGCCCGAGTCCGATTTCACCGTCTACGAGAACGGCGTGCCCCAGCACATCGAATACTTCGCCCACTCCGATGCGCCGGTGTCGGTCGGCATCCTGGTGGACAACAGCGGCAGCATGCGCGACAAACGCCCCGAAGTGGATAAGGCGGCCCTGAATTTCGTCCGCGCCAGCAACCCCCAGGATGAGGAGTTCATCGTCAACTTCAACGACGAGTACTACCTCGACGCCCCCTTCACCAACAGCCTCGCCACGCTGCAGAAGGGCCTGGAGCAGATCGAATCGCGCGGCGGCACCGCGCTCTACGACGCCGTCATCGCCTCGCTCGATTACCTCAACCGCAACGCCAAGAACGACAAGCGCGTGCTGCTGGTCATCACCGACGGCGATGACGACGCTAGCCGCTACACCCTGGAACAGACCGTGCGCATGGTGCAGTCGGAGAATCCGCCGTTGATCTATTGCATCGGCCTGCTGGATTCCGACGACACCGGCTACATGAAGAAGACGGCGAAACGCGCGCTCAAGGCCCTCGCCGACGCCACCGGCGGCGTCGCCTACTTCCCCAAGAATCTGGCACAGGTCAACACCATCACCCGCGAGGTCGCCACCGCCATCCGGGCGCAATACACGCTCGCCTATCACTCCAATCAGACCGGCGACGGATTCCGCGCCATCCGCGTGCTGGTGAAGGACCGCCGGCACAAGCATCTGATCGTGGATACCCGCAAGGGCTACTACCACACCGCCGCGGCCACCGCCGGGCGCTGACGCCCGCCCGGACGCCGCGCCGAACGGCGCGATAATACTAAGCGGGAGTATCCGCAACCGTGCCCTCGTGCCGCGCCTACCTGGATAACAACGCCAGCGCCCCCATGCTGCCGGAGGTGCTGCAGGCCATGCTGCCCGCGCTGCAGGGGGAACTGGGTAATGCCAGTTCAATCCACCAGCGCGGCCAGGCTGCCAAGGCGGCCATGGAGTCGGCGCGGGCGGAGGTGGCGGCGCTGATCGGCGCGCGGCCGGCGGAGATCGAGA
>JAKAOE010000116.1 GCA_021823305.1 Acidobacteriota bacterium | reverse complement strand
CTCCGCAGTGGCTACACCGGCGAGGACGGCTTCGAACTCTACTTCGACCCGGAGCACTCGGAAAGGGTCTGGAACGGCCTGCTCGAAGCCGGCCACGCCGAGGGCCTGCTCCCCTGCGGCCTGGGCGCGCGCAACACGCTGCGCCTCGAGGCCGGCATGGCGCTCTACGGCCACGAAATCGACGACACCACCACGCCGCTCGAAGCCGGCCTAGGCTGGATCACCAAGATGGCCAAGCCGGAGTTCCTGGGCAAGGCGGTGATCGAGCAGCAGGCGCAGCAGGGCCTGCGGCGCAAGCTCGTCGGGTTCGAGATGATCGAGCCCGGCATCGCGCGCGACGGCTACCCGGTGCTGCGCGACGGCCAGACCATCGGCCACGTCACCAGCGGCGGCCCGGCGCCGGCGCTGGGCAAGAACATCGGCATGGCCTACGTTCCGGCCGCCCTGGTTGAGCCCGGCACGCTGCTCGACATCCAGATTCGCGCCCGCACCGCCCAGGCGAAGATCGTTCCCCTGCCCTTTTACCGCCGTCCCCATTGACCAGGAGATTCTTCATGCCATACCCCAGTAATTATCGCTATACCACCGAACATGAATGGGTTGCGCCGCAGGGCAAGACCGCCCGCATCGGCATCACCGACTTCGCCCAGCACCAGTTGGGCGACATCGTGTTCGTGGAACTGCCGCCGGTGGGCACGCCGCTGGTCGCCGGCCAGGCCTTCGGCACGGTGGAGTCGGTGAAGGCGGTGTCGGAGGTCTTCTCCCCGGTCAGCGGCAAGATCGTCAAGATCAACGACGCGCTGGTGAAATCGCCCGAGTTGATCAACCAGGACCCGCATGGCGCCGCCTGGATGGTGGAAGCCGAGCTCGATGGAGAGGTGCCGGCCAAGCTCATGGACACCAAGGCGTACGAGCAGTTCGTGGCCGAGGCGGAGGCCGCGCACTAGCTCCATGCGCTACCTCCCAACCTCTGACGCGATCCGGCGGCGGATGCTGCGGGATCTCGGCCTGAACTCGGTGGATGAACTCTTCCGCCACATTCCCGAATACTGCCGGCTGACGCGCACGCTCGACATCCCGCCGGGCAAGTCCGAGCCGGAGATTCTCGACTTCTTCCGCGCCGCCGCAAGCGACAACGCCCCCGGCTTCACCTCCTTCCTCGGCGCCGGCGCCTACCAGCATTACCGCCCGGTGCACCTGGATACGCTGATCGGCCGCGGCGAGTGGTTCACCGCCTACACCCCCTATCAGCCCGAGATCAGCCAGGGCACGCTGCAGTCCATCTTCGAATTCCAGACGATGATCTGCCAGCTCACCGGGCAGGAAGTCGCCAACGCGGGCATGTACGACGGCTCGACCGCCCTGCTCGAGGCCTGCATGATGGCGGCGCGCGTCACCGGCCGCGACGGCCTGGTGGTGGCGCGCAGCGTGCACCCGCAATACCGCGAGGTGCTGGCCACACTGACGCGCAGCCGCGACTTTCCCATCACCGAAACCGGCTATCTGCCGAGCGGCCGGCTGGACCTCGACGCGCTGCGCGCCGCCGTCGGCGGCACCACCGCCGCGGTCGCGGTGCAAAGCCCCAACTTCTTCGGCAGCATCGAGGACTGGGAGGAAGCCGCGGCCATCGCCCACGCCGCCGGGGCGCTGCTGGTCGCCGTCATCGCCGAGCCGGTGTCGCTCGGCCTGCTGCCGGCGCCGTCGGCGGCCGACATCGTGGCGATGGAGCTGCAGGGCTTCGGCATCCCGGTGGGCTTCGGCGGCCCCTACGCCGGCATCCTCGCCTGCCGCGAAAGCTTCGTGCGCAGCCTGCCCGGCCGCCTGGTGGGCGAGGCGCGCGACGCGGAAGGCCGCCGCGGCTTCGTGCTCACGCTCTCCACCCGCGAGCAGCACATCCGGCGCGAAAAGGCGACCTCCAACATCTGCACCAACCAAGCGCTGTGCGCGCTCATGGCCAGCATCTTCATGGCCACCTACGGCAAGCAGGGGCTGCGCGAGCTGGCGCAGCAGAACCTGGCCAAGGCAGCCTACGCCGCCGAGGCCTGCCGCCGCGCCGGCCTCGACGTGCTCTTCCCCGCCCCGCGCTTCCACGAGTTCGTGGTCAAGCCGCGGCGCGCGCCCGCCACGCTCGAAGCCGCCTGCGCCCGGGAACGCCTGATCCCCGGCCTGCCGCTCGGCCGTTTCTATCCCGAACTGGAAGGCGCGCTGCTGGTGTGCGCCACCGAAATCATCCCCCGCGCCGAGCTCGACCGCCTCGCCGCCGCCCTCGCCGCCCGCTAGCACCAACCGCCATGCCCACCCGCGCCTCCCGCCACATCGTCCAGAACGAACCGCTGCTGTTCGAGGTCTCGGCCCCCGGCAAGCAGGGCTGCCAGCTGCCTCCGCTCGACGTGCCGCCGGTCGAGCTCGCCGGCGCGCGCCCGGAAATCACCGATTTCCCGGAGGTGAGCGAGCTGGAGGTGATCCGCCACTTCACCCGCCTGAGCACCTGGAACTACGGCGTGGATACCGGCATCTATCCTCTCGGTTCCTGCACCATGAAGTACAACCCGCGCATCAACGAGCTCGTCACCCGGCTGGACGGCCTGGGCGACGGCCACCCGCTGCAGCCCGAGGCACTCTCGCGCGGGGCGCTGCGCATCATGGACCTGCTCAGCCGCTACCTGCTCGAGATCACCGGCATGGATGCGATCACGCTGCAGCCCGCCGCCGGCGCACAGGGCGAGCTCACCGGCATCCTGCTGGTGCGCGCCGCCCTCGCCGCGCGCGGCGACGCCCGGCGCAAGGTGCTCATCCCCGACTCCGCCCACGGCACCAATCCCGCCACCGCCGCCATCGCCGGCTACCAGGTGGAGAACCTCAAGTCCAATCCCGCCGGCACCGTGGACATGGCCAGCCTGGAGCGCCAGATGACCGCCGACGTCGCCGCACTGATGCTCACCAACCCCAACACCCTGGGCATCTTCGAGGCGGACATCCACCGCATCGCCGATCTGGTGCACGAGCGCGGCGGCATGCTCTATATGGACGGCGCCAACATGAACGCGCTGGTCGGCCGCTCGCGCCCCGGCGATTTCGGCGTGGACGTGATGCACCTCAACCTGCACAAGACGTTCTCCACACCGCACGGCGGCGGCGGCCCCGGCGCCGGCCCGGTGGCGGTGAAGCGCGAGTTGGAGCCGTTTTTGCCCATCCCGGTGCTGACCCGGCGCAACGGCGAGCCCGCGCTCGACTACGACCGGCCGCGCTCCATCGGCCGCGTGCGCGCCTTCTACGGCAACTTCGGCATGTTCACCCGCGCCCTGGCCTACATCATGGCCAACGGCTGCGACGGCCTCAAGCAGACCACGGAGGACGCGGTTCTCAACGCCAACTACGTGCGCAAAAAACTCGAGGGCGCCTACGCCCTGCCCTACGCGACACCCTCGATGCACGAGGTGGTCTTCAGCGACGCCAACCAGACGGCACAGGGCGTGCGCACCGGCGATGTCGCCAAGCGCTTGATCGACTACGGCTTCCACCCCTACACCGTCTCCTTCCCACTGGTGGTGCGCGGCGCGATGATGATCGAACCCACCGAGAGCGCCAGCCAAGCCGAGCTGGACGAGTTCGTCGCCGCCATGCTGGCGATCGCGGAAGAGGCCAAGACGCAGCCCGAGCTAGTCACTGGCGCTCCGCATACCACCAAGATCGGCCGCCTCGACGAAGTCGCCGCCGCCCGCCAGCCGCACCTGCGCTGGCAGCCCAAACGCTAAGCGGGCGCCTGCGGTGCGGCTGTTTCTCGCCATCCCGGCCGCCGGCGCGGCGCAGGCGCGGCTGGGCGAAGCGATTGCGCGCTGGCGCGCGCAAATCCCCGAAGTCAAGTGGGAGACGCCGGAAGCGCTGCACCTGACGCTGCAGTTTATCGGCGAATGGCCGGCCGAGCGCGAAGCCGAGCTGGCCGCGGCGCTCGCCTCCCTCGCCTGGGCGCCGCTCACGCTGCGCCTGGCCGGCACCGGCGCCTTTCCCGATGTGCGGGATCCGCGCCTGCTCTGGGCCGGCGTCGCCGCCCCGCCCGAACTTGAGCGGGCCGCCGCCGCCATCGCGCAGCGGCTCCAACTGCTCGGCATCGCGCCCGAGGAGCGTCCCTTCACCCCCCACATCACGCTCGGCCGCCTGCCGCGGCGCGAGCGCGCCGGGCCCTGGAAGCGCACCTGGGTCTCGCCCACCCCCGTCTGGGGCGACATCCCGGCCGCCGGCTTCGGCCTCTACCAGAGCTTGCCGCAGGCCCCGCCCGCCGAACGCTACCAACTGCGCCGCTGGTTCGCGCGTCCTGTCTCATAATGCCCTGCGAACGACCAATCAGATCGCCGGCGAGCCGGCCGTGTTTTCCCGCAGCCAAGCGAGGTAGGGCGCGCTGGCGGCGGCGAGCGGGAGCGCGATGATCTCCGGCACTTCGTAGGAGTGCAGATCGCGCACCGCGGCTTCGAGTTCGGCGAAGCGCGCCGCCACGGTCTTCAGCGTCAGCGGCACTTCATCCGCCTCCTCCAGTTCGCCTTGCCACTGATAGAGCGAGCGCACCGGCGCGCCGATCGAGCCGCAGGCCGCCAGCCGCCGCCGCACCAGCTCGCGCGCCATGGCTTCCGCCTGCGCGTGGCCGGCACAGTTGACGATCACCAGCAACCCCTCGTTCGGTACCATGCGGATACCCCCCTTGCCGCGCCGCGGCGCCGCTCCTACATTAGAACCTAGCTGTCATGCGTCTTCACCTGCCAAAGCTCAAGCTGCGGTTGAAGCCCGGCCAGGGGCGCCGCCTCACCCATGCCCTGCGCCTAGCTGCCATCGCCCTGCCCGCCCTCTGGCTGCTGCAGCATGCCCTCTTCGGCCGCGGTGGCTTCCTGGCGCTGCGCGGCGAACAGCGCACCTACGGCCAAGTCGAGGCGCGGGTGAAGCAACTGCAGCAGCGCAACCGCGAGCTGAATGAATCGGTGCGCGAGCTCTCCAGCAATCCGCAGGCGATCGAGAGCATCGCGCGCGAGCAGTTGCACCTCACCCGGCCGGGCGAGGTGGTCTACACCTTCCCGACCAGGCCCTCCACCGGCGAGGACGCGCTGGCGTACAGCCGCGCCGCCATCCGCCCGGCGCGATAGCCGCGCCGCCCCGCCTCCACCGCCAGCTTCATCGCCACCGCCATCTCCTCCGGCTCGGCCGCGGCGGCGATGGCGGTGTTCATCAGGATGCCGTCCGCGCCCAGCTCCATCGCGCGGGTCGCATCCGAGGCGCAGCCCACGCCGGCGTCCACGATCAGCGGCACGCTGGTGATGCGCTCGCGCAGGATGCGCAGGTTGGCGGCGTTCTGGATGCCGAGCCCGGAGCCGATCGGCGCCGCCAGCGGCATCACCGCCGCCGCGCCCGCGTCCACCAGCCGCAGCGCCACCACCACGTCGTCGTTGGTGTAGGGCAGCACGGTGAAGCCCTCCGCCGCGAGCACCCGCGTCGCCTCGAGCAGGCCCTGGGTGTCGGGGAACAACGTCGCCTGATCGCCGATGACCTCGAGCTTGATCCAGGGGTTGTCCAGCGCCTCGCGCGCCAGCCGCGCGGTGCGGATCGCCTCCTCCGCGGTGTAGCAGCCGGCGGTGTTGGGCAAAATCGCCACCTGCTTCAGGTCGAGGTAGTCGAGCAAATTGTCGCGGCCGCGGTCGGTGATGTTGACCCGCCGCACCGCGACCGTCACCATGGCGGCGCCCGATAGCGCCACGCAGCGCGCCGTCTGCTCGAAGCTTGCGTACTTGCCGGTGCCGACCAGCAGGCGCGAGGCGAACTCGCGCCCGGCGATCCGCAGGGTATCGTCGGTTCCCAGGGCCATGCCTTTATTTTAATTCCCCAGGTGTTGTGTCGCGGGCCCTGTAGCGCGCACCGTCCTGGAGACTTTCCGCCACCCGGCGCGCCACGCCATAATCGGGCGATGCGGCGGCGGCGGGCAAAGCGATGAAGCTGGACTGGCTCCTGGGGCGGCCGCTGCCGAGTTGGGAGGACAGCCAGGAGCGTATCGGCGTTTCCAGCGGCATCGCCACCTTCGGCCTGGACGCGCTCAGCTCGGCCGCCTATGGACCGGAAGCCGCGCTGACGCTGCTCATCGGCTTGGGCGCGGCCGGCACGGCGTACATCCTGCCCATCAGCCTGGTCATTCTGGCGCTGCTCGCCGCCGTCACCATCTCTTACCAGCAGACCATCCTCGCCTACCCCAACGGCGGCGGCTCCTACGTCGTGGCGAGCGAGAACCTGGGCGCGAACGCCGGCCTGGTCGCCGCCGCCGCGCTCATCGTGGACTACCTGCTCGACGTCGCGGTCGGCATCTCCGCCGGCGTCGGCGCGCTGGTGTCGGCCGCGCCGGCGCTGCAGCCGCATACCGTCGCGCTGTGCCTCGCCATCCTCGCGCTGCTGACCGTGATCAACCTGCGCGGCGTGCGCGAGGCGGGCACCGCCTTCGTCGCGCCCACCTATCTCTTCGTCGGATGCTTGGTGACGGTGATCGGCATCG
>JAKAOE010000115.1 GCA_021823305.1 Acidobacteriota bacterium | reverse complement strand
AAAGCCGCAGGTGTCCAGGATGCCGAAGTGCGAGTTGATGCAGGGCCAACCGTAGGGGGTGGGCTCGCCGCGGTAATCGAAGCCGGTCCAGGCGAAGCCGCCGGCGAGGAACTCGCGCGCGGCGTAGACCCGCCACCAGCCTTCGGCGCTTTGGGCATAGCCGGGGAAGTTGACGTCGTAGGCGCTGACGTAGCCGCGCTTGGGGTGGTTGGCGTAGATGCCGCGGGTGGAGACGGTGGAGGCGGTCTCGGTGCCGATCGTGGGCTGGGCGGGGAAGCGGCGATGGAAGGCGTCGATGTGGGGGCCGGTCATGGCGCTGCCGCCGCCATTGCCGTAGTTGAACCCTTGCACGTCCACCACGGCGCTGGCGCCGCGTCCCCAGCCGCCGTTCATGGCCAGCGTCACCGGGCGGGTGGGATCGAGGCGTTTCGCCAGGCGCTTCATGGCGGTGATCACGCGCGCGCCGGCGGGCGTGCCCTGCTGCGGCTCCTCGTTGCCGAGCGACCACATCACGACGCAGGCGCGGTTGCGGTCGCGGCGGATGAGGCGCTCGAGCTGGCTGAGGCCTTCGCGGGTGGAGGCGAACATGCGGGTTTCGTCGAGCACCAGCATGCCCAGCCGGTCGCAGGCGTCGAGCAACTCCGGGGTGGGCGGGTTGTGGCTGGTGCGGATGGCGTTGCAGCCCATGGCCTGGAGGCGCTCGACGCGGTAGCTCTGCAGCCGGTCGGGGAGGGCCGAGCCCACGCCGGCGTGATCCTGGTGGTTGCAGGTGCCCTGGATCTCGACGCGCTTGCCGTTGAGCAGGAAGCCGCGCTTGGGGTCGAAGCGCAGGCGGCGGACGCCGAAGGTGATTTCGATCTCGTCGAGCGGGAGGCCGGCGGCGGTCTCCAGGCGGCAGCGGGCGCGGTAGAGATGCGGTGCGTCGGGCGACCAGAGGTGCGGGGTGGCGAGCGCGGCTTCGGCGCCGAGCGCGGCTTCCTGCCAGGGGCCGATTTCGGCGCTGCGCGAGCGCGCGGTGGCGGCGGCGTTGCCGCCGGGGTCGAGGCAGGTGACGCGCAGGCGGCAGCGGGCGGCGGCATCGCTTTGATTGCGCACCTCGGCGGCGACGGAGACCTGGGCGTCGCCGCCGGCGCCGACCGTGCAGCGCACGGCGACGCCATCGGAGGCGAAGTGGAGGGGATGGGTCTGGAGCAGCCAGACGTGGCGGTAGATGCCGGCGCCTTCGTAGAACCAGCCTTCGCCGAGCGAGGCGTCCACGCGCAGGGCGAGCAGGTTGTCGCCGCCCATGTGCGCCAGATCGGTGATATCGAACTCGAAGGGGGCGTAGCCGCTGAAGTCGCGCCCGAGGTACTCGCCGTTGAAGAACACCATGGCGTCGCGAAAGACGCCGTCGAAGCGCACGCGCAGGCGGCGGCCGGCGGCATCGGCGGGCAGCGGCAGGCGGCGGCGGTACCAGCCGACGCTGGTCGCGGGATAGTCACGGCCGAGGGGTTTGAAGCCGTGGTTGGTGAGGCGGCGGTCGTTCTGGAAGGGCAGGTCCACGGCCCAGTCGTGGGGCAGGTCGAGCGCGGTCCAGGCGCTGTCGTCGAAGCGCAGGTTGGCGGCGGGGGCGGCGTAGAGCGCCTTGGCGAAGGTGGACTGGTTGCGGCCGAAGCCGAAGTCGCGGGCCGGATCGCCGGCGTGGCCGAGGTGGAAGCGCCAGCCGCGGTCGAGCTTCTGGCGGCGCGCGCCGGCGGGCGGCGGCGCGGCGGGCGTGGCTTGGGCGGCGCCGGGCGGGACGGACGCGGCGGCGCGCGGGAGGCGCGGCGCCAGCGCCAGGGCGGAGGCGGCCAGCGAAGTCTTCAATACGTCGCGGCGGGTGGGCATGGATCTACCTCAGGCGGCGGAGGGCGGCGAGGGCGGCGAAGGCGGCGGTCAGGGCGACGCAGAGCCAGGCGAGCCAGTCGCCGTGGCGGGTGTAGAAGGTCAGGCCGGTGCGCGGGCTGAAGCCGGTGACGAGCGCGGCGGTGCGGAAGGGCGGAAGCTCGGCGCGCACGCGGCCGTAGGGGTCGATCACGGCGGTGAGGCCGCTGTTGGTGTCGCGCAGCATCCAGCGGCGGTTCTCGATGGCGCGCATGCGCGCCATCATCAGGCCCTGCTGCATGGCGGAGGAGCGGCCGTACCAGCCGTCGTCGCTCTGGTTGACCAGCCACTGCGCGCCGTCGAGCACTTCCTGGCGGGCGAGATCGGGAAAGATGGACTCGTAGCAGATCAGCGTGGCGAAGGTATGGCCGCCGTCGTGAAAGAGGACCGGCTTGTGGCCGGGGACGAAATCGCCCACGCCTTGCACCATCTTGCCGATGCCGGCGATGCGCTGTACCCAGGCGGGCAGCGGGACGTACTCGCCGAAGGGCACCAGGTGCATCTTGTCGTAACGCTGGCCGGTGGTGCCGTCGGCGTGGATGATGAGCGAGGAGTTGCGCGGCCGGTTGTAATCGGGCACGCCTTGCGCCGAGAGCGGGTAAGTGACCTCGCTGAACAGGAAAGCGGCGCGGGCGCGCGACAGCATCTCGGCGGTCATGGCCTGGAAGCCGGGCTGGAGGGCGTAGGAGAGCGGGGCGGGCTGTTCCGGCCAGAGGATGAGGTTCACGTGGCGGCCGCCGGCGGGGGCGGAGAGCGCGTCCTGTTGCCGGAGGAAGCGGGCGAGCGAGGGGCCGGTCCAGTCCTGGTTGAGCGGGGTGTCGGGCTGGACCAGGCGCGCGGTCATGCTCTCGAGCGACAGCGAGGGGGGATGGTAGGGCCAGGTGGCGAAGGCGAGGATCACGCCCAGGCCGATGCCCAGCCAGGCGTCACGGCGCGTGGGCCAGCCCGGGGCGCCGTCGGCGCGGCTGGCGTAAAAGCGCATCGCCAGATCGGTCAGCAGGGCGTTTTCGACGGCGATGATCAGGCTGGCGCCATAGACGCCGGTGATGGGCACCACCACCATGAAGCCGGCATGGCTCACCTGGCTGTAGCCCAGGAGGTTCCAGGGGAACCCGCCCATGGGCGTGTAGGTGCGCAGCAGCTCGACCGCGACCCAGAGGAAGGGCAGCGGCAGGACGCGATGGCCGGACCGGCGGCCGATCCAGTAGCCCAGCCAGGCGAAGAGCGCGAAATAGCTGCCCATCAGCGCCAGGAAGAGGATGAAGACGAGGCCCGCCAGCGCCGGGCTCAAGCCGCCGTAGTTGTGCACCGTGGCGGCGATCCAGGGGCAGCTCAGACCGAAGAAGACGGCGCCGGCAAGGTAGCCGCTCCACCAGGCGCTCCAGCCGCCGCGGGCGCGCGCGACGACGACAAACAGCGGCACCAGCGCCATCCAGGCGAGCCAGTCCCAGGCATGCAGTGGGAAGCAGGCGCTGAGCGCCGCGCCGGAGACCGCCGCCGCCACCAGGGAGGCCACGTTGGGGATGCGCAGCTTCAAATGCACAGCTTAGGGTACTAAAACGCGCGGGCGTGCACCGAAGTCAGGCTGCGGGGCGCCCCGGAGACGGTGCGCGCGGGCGGCTTGCATCTGGGTGGGAGCGGGAGCACACTACAGGCGTTTGCCGGCGCCCGGCTGGATCCGGGCGATGGAGGATATATATGGCGCAGAACCCAAGCTTCACGAAGATCTGGATCGTGGTGGCGATCGTGAGCGCCGCGCTGCACATGGCGCTGGAGATGCTGATGCGGCCCAGCTTCGCCAACAACCAGCTCATGCCGTGGCACGTGCAGCCCAACGCCAGCGGCTATCTGGTGTTGGCGGCGGCGACGATCGTGCTGGCGGCGGCGTTCGCCTACATTTTCCTGCAGGGCTACCGCGGCGGGGGTGCGGCCGAGGGGGTGCGCTTCGGGATTTGGGCGACGCTGCTGGCGAGCGTGCCGGCGAACCTGGCCTACGCGGCGGTGCTGCCGGAAGGGCGGCGCATCCCGGTGGAGTTCATCGCGATTGACCTGGTGACGTTGGTCGCCTGCGGCGTGGTGGCGGCGACGCTGGCGGGCAAGACGGCGCCGGCGGGGAAGAAGCAGGCGGCCTAATCGAGAAACGCCGCTTCGGGCTCGGGCTCGGACGGGGGTTGGGGCAGGCGTGGCGGCGGCGGGGCGGGCTGCGGGCGGAGGTAGCGCTCGAGCTCCTGGCGCGACTCGAAATAGTTGGCGACCAGGCGGGCGAGGGCGCGCTCGCGCATCTCGGCGCGCGACACCAGCGGCCGGTAGATGTAGGCGCGGCCGCGGCGCTCGCGCTCGACCACGCGCTTGCGCAGCAGCCGTTCCATGACGGTGAGCACGGTGGTGTAGGCGAGCGGGCGGCCGCGCTCGGCCAGCCGGGCGTGCACCCGCGCCACCGGGGCGCGCTCCAGCGCCCAGAGCGCGGCCAGGCATTCCAGCTCGAGTTGCGGCAGCTCGCCGCCGGAACGCGATCTCATCGGCCCGCCGCCTCGGGCTTGGCCGCCTCCTCCGCCAGCCACTGCGGCGCGCGCAGCAGCGGGCGGTCGAGCGAGCGGTTGAAGCCGGTCCAGTCGCCGGCCGGGTCCTGCTGCAGCTGGGTGCGCATGGCCTGCATCTTCGAGTCCATGTCGTCGAGCTGGTGCAGCAGCAGCGCCTCGGGGAACATGGGCAGCTTGGGCGAGCCGAACTCGTAATGGCCGTGGTGGCTGATGATGAGGTGCTCGACCAGCGCCGCCAGGGCGGGCGGAAAATCGGGCAGGGCGGCGAGCTTGGCGTGCAGGATGCGCAGGACGATGACCATGTGGCCGAGCAACTGGCCGGGGGTGGTGTAGCGGAAGCTGCGCGCGTACTCGAGCTCCTCGATCTTGCCCAGGTCGTGCAGCAGGATGCCGGTGGTGAGCAAGTCGGCGTCCACGTAGGGGTAGTTCTGCATGACCAGCGCGGCGAGGCGGCAGAGCGAGATCACGTGCTCGAGCAGGCCGCCGATCCAGGCGTGGTGCAGCGCCTTCGCCGCCGGCGCGCGCCGGAAGCGGGCGGCGATGGCGGGGTCGCCGAAGACGGCCTGGAGCAGGGCGCGCAGGTGGGGGTTGGCGACGCCGGCGATGCGCTGCTCGAGCTCGCGCCACATGGCGTCCACGTCGGCGGCGGTGACCGGGAGGAAGTCGCCCAGCTCGATCTCGCTCTCCTCCAGGCGGCGCAGGCGCTCGATCTTGAGCTGCAGCTTGTCGCGATAGACGCCGACCTGCGCCTTGACCTTGATGAAGTCGTCGGCGGCGAACGAGTTCTGCACCGCCGCGACCTGGTCCCACATGTTGGCCTCGATCTGGCCGGTGCGGTCGCCGAGGGTGAGCGAAAGGTAGGGTTCGCCGTCTTTTTTTTGGCGCACGTCCTTGCGCAGCACCAGGAAGGCGCCGGTGACGGCGGTATCGGGCGCCAGGTCGGCGATGAAGGGCGGCTTCAGGACCTCAGCCATCGCAAGGCTGTCTCAGCGGGATGTTACCGGAGGCCGCCGCCTCCGCTCATGTTGAAGCCGCCGGACTTTTTGTCCTTGCCGGTGGGTTTGGGCAGATCGCTGGGCAGCACGCGCTGGAAGTGGGTGATCTGCGCGTTCTCGCTGACGGCCGGGGCGGCGCCGGTATCCACATAGCCGGGCCGGATGGTGATGTAGGCGTCGCGCCGCAAGCCGTCGAGATAGGTCTTCAGCTCGGGCTTGAGCGCCTGCTGGTAAAGGACGTAGTTGATGTCGGAGGTGGCCTGCTGCAAGGTTTCCTGGCCGGCGTGATGGCGGGCGGTGACTTTGAGGATCAGGTAGCCGCCGGTGATCTTCTGCACCGGGGTGACGCCGCCGATGGGCAGGGACCAGAGCAGCTTGGCCAGCGCTTTCGTGAGCTGGTCCTTTTTCTGGAAGCCGATGTCGCCGCCGGAGGCGGCGGAGGCGGCATTGGAATACTTCTCCGCCAGCTTGCGGAAGCTCTCGCCCGCGTTGGCGCGCTGCTGCACCTGGTCGGCGAGCGACTTCAGGCGCGCCAGCTCGGTCTTGGGCTTGCCGGCGGTTTTGATCAGAATTTCGCTCAGGCCGACCTCATCCGGGGTGACGAACTTGGCCTTGTGGGCGTTGTAGTAGGCGGCGATCTGCTGCGGCGTGGCCTGGGGCACGCGCGGGGCGACGTCCTGCTCGATCACCATCTGCTGCAGAATCTGGTTCTTGATCGCCTGCCGGAAGTCCTCGTAATTCTCGCCCTGGGACTCGACCGCGCGCTGCAGGTCCTGCATGGTGGCGAGGTGATTCTCCTTGCGCAACTGGTCGAGCTCCAGGATGGTCTGGGTTTCGGCGCTCAAGCCGAGGTCCTTCGCGCGCTGCTCCAGCAGCTGACTGTCGATCAAGTGCGAGAGCAGATTGCGTTTTTCGGCGGCGATCTGTTCCGCGCTGACCGGCTGGCCCGATTGCTGCGCCTTCTGCTGGAGATCGGTCATCATGCTGGCTTCGGCGTTGGCGTAGTCGGTGGAGGTGATGATCTTGTCGTTCACGCGCGCCACGATGTCCTCGACGATGGTGGTGTGCGGCGGCGGCGGCTCGGCGGTGGG
>JAKAOE010000114.1 GCA_021823305.1 Acidobacteriota bacterium | reverse complement strand
AGCTCGCAGGCCGCAAGCGCAGCAGCAGCCCAAGAGCAGCAACGGCGCCAACTCGAGTACCAACACAGGGGCTGGATTTCGGGGATCATTGCCCTCGTGGTGATCTTCGCCCTCGCCATCAGTACGGTCGCGTTTCTCAGCTGGAAAGGCAAGCTCGACCCAGTCGTGGCGACGCTGATCGGCACAATCGTTGGGTACGCACTCGGTCGCCGACAGCCTTAACTATGTCAGCTTCCCTGGAAGAGCTCTATTTGCGGCTTGCACGCAATGAGCGTCTCTGGTGGCGCTTAAGAGCCGACCTGGTCCACCGACTTCGCAAGCGCGAGATGGATAAGGTTCGCCGAGCCCCCCAGCACGACCAAGACGTGCTGTTGGACGGGGTGCAGGAGCTCGACGAATGGGCCGCAACGCTCACCGGAGCCCATTACATGGAGGCAGCGCACCGCCTGCACGTTCCCGTCACCGAAGACGATAGATACTGGGCTAACAACCTCCACGAGCCGAATCGGCGTCACCTAACCGACGCCGGCATCGACGACTTGCGCCGCCGAATCAGACTTGAAAGGCGTGATCGGTACAGATTCCCCTTGGCCATCATCGGGAGCAGCGGCGTCACGGTGCTCCTCGTGAGATTCTGGGAGACCTTCGCGCGCTGGCTCGTGCACCTGTTCCGATAACCGAAGACCTCGCGATTACGGCGCACCCGTGCCCACACCATGTACGCACCCGCGCCCCACCGCCCGCGTCGGCGCGAGGGCGCACCAAGCCGCCCGCCGCCAGCCCGTCCAGCTCAATACGCCGGCGCCGCCTCGCCCGCGGCTTCGGTGCGGAACAGCGCCGAGTAGTCCTTCACCGTCACGTCGAGCGTGCGCTCGCGCGTCTTCTTCACGATCTCCGCCACCACGTCGCCCACCGCCATTGCGCCACGGTCCTTTTCCTGGTAGGTGCGCACCGAGACCGAGCCGTTCTCCGCCTCGCGCTTGCCCGCCACCAGCATGTAGGGGATCTTGTGCAGCTCGGCTTCGCGGATGCGGTAGCCGATCTTGCTGTCCGCCGGCGTGATCTCGGCCCGTATGCCCGCCGCCTGGCAACGCTCCAGCACCGTGCGCGCATAGGCTTCCTGCCCTTCCGCGATCGGCATCACCAGCGCCTGCACCGGCGCCAGCCAGGTGGGCAGCGCGCCGGCGAAGTGCTCGATCAGGATGCCCAGGAAGCGCTCCACCGAGCCGAACAGCGCGCGGTGGATCACCACCGGCGTGCGCGCCTGGTTGTCGCGGTCGATGAACTCCAGCTCGAAGCGCCGCGGCAGATTGAAATCGAGCTGCACCGTGCCGCATTGCCACTGCCGGCCCATGCTGTCGTGCACCATGACGTCAATCTTGGGGCCGTAGAACGCGCCCCCGCCGGCGTCGGTCTTGTAGTCGAGCTTCAGCCCGCTGAGCGCCTGGCGCAGTCCGGCCTCGGCCTTCTCCCACAGCGCCGCCTCGCCCATCGAGTTCTCCGGCCGGGTCGAGAGCGTGATCGAATAGCGCAGTCCGAAGTAGGAGTAGATCTCGTGCAGCAGCTCCAGCACGCGCACGATCTCCTCCTGGATCTGGTCCTCGTGCAAATAAATGTGAGCGTCGTCCTGGCTGAACACGCGCGCCCGCATCAGCCCGTGCAGCGTGCCGATGGGCTCGTTGCGGTGCAGCAGTTGCCCCTGGCTGATGCGCAGCGGCAGTTCGCGGTAGGAGTGCTGCCGCGTCTTGTAGAAGAGCATTGTGTCGGGGCAGTTCATCGGCTTGAGCGCCATGGTCGGGCCCTCCGCCGCCGCGGTTTCGCCCTCCTGCACCAGAAACATGTTCTCGCGGAAGTGCGCCCAGTGCCCCGAGGTCTCGAACAGCTCCTTGCGGTAAATCACCGGGCTCATGATCTCGATGTAGCCCGCGCGCGTGTGCGTCTCGCGCCACAGCCGCCGCAGCTCCTCGCGCACCGTCAGCCCGCGTGGATGCCAGAACGGGCAGCCCGCCGCCCAGGGATGGAAGCTGAACAGGTCAAGCTGCAAGCCCAGCTTGCGGTGGTCGCGCGCCTTCGAGTCCTCGAGGAACTGCAGGTACTCCGCCAGCTCCGCTTCCGTCTCCCACGCCGTGCCGTAGATGCGCTGCAGCATGGTGTTGTGCTCGTCGCCGCGCCAATACGCGCCCGCCAGCGACAGCAGCTTGAAATGACCGCACACGCCGCCCTGGGCGATGTGCGGCCCGGCGCACAAGTCCACGAAGCGGTCCTGCTTGTAGAGCGAAACCTCGGCGTCCTTAATCCCTTCCAGCAACTCGATCTTGTACGGCTGGTTCCACTCGCGGAACAGCTCCATTGCCCGCGGCCGCGCCAGCGTGGCGCGGAAAAATTGCGGATCGCGCCCCACGATGCGCCGCATCCGCTTCTCGATCTCCGGCAGGTCATCGTCGGTCAGCGCCCGCGGCAGCTCCATGTCGTAGTAGAAGCCGTTCTCGATCGGCGGCCCGATCGCCAGCTTCGCGGCAGGGAAGAGCTCGCGCACCGCCTGCGCCATGATGTGCGAGGCGGAGTGGCGGATGCGCCGCAGCCGCTCCTGCCGCGGCAGCTCGGCGGGCGGCTGGTTCGGCGCCCATTCCACGGACGCCAGAATTTCGTCGGCAACCGGCATGCCTCAGTTTAGCGTAAGCCCAGCTACCGCCGTCCGCCCGCCTTGGCCGCCGCCGCGGCGTGAATCTGCGCCAGCAGCGTCTTCACCGCCGCCGCCAACTGCGCGTCCTGGCCCGCCTGCCACGAGCCGATCGGGTTCTGCACCCGCACGTTCACCGGCCGCGGATGCAGCTCCATCGGCTTGCCGTTGGCGTCCAGGATGCGCGTGGTGGGCAAGCGCAGCGTCGAGCCGTCCAAGAGCCGCGCGGCGGTGGTGAAAATGATCCAGCCCGCCGTGGGCACGCCCACCACCTGGCCCAGGTGCAACGCCTCATAGCCTTCGGTGAAGTCCTCCGAATCCGAGAGCGAGTTCTGGTTCACGATCAGCACCGTCGGCTTCTCCAGCGCCCGCTGCCCCAGCGCCACCCGCGCCGGTCCGGCGGGGAAGCCGCGCGGCACCATGGTCAGGTAGGGCCGGCGCGAGAGCACGTCGAGCGCGTAGGCGTTGACGAAGCCGCCGTTGTTGTTGCGGATGTCGATCACCACGCCTTTTTTCGAAAAATCGGTCGAGTTCAGGTCGAGGTAGAGCTTGTCCAGCGAGGCCTGCCCGGTGTCGGCCATGTGCACATAGCCCAGCGCGCCGCCGCTCAGCCGGTTCACCACCCGCCGGTTGTGCGCCACCCAGGCGTTGTAGATCAGCGCCTTGTCCGCGCGGTTGCTGATCGGCTGCGCGTAGACCGTGCGGACGCCGCCCGGTGAGGTGAGCCGCAGCGCTACCTTCTCGCCGATGCGGCCGTCCAGCACCCGGTCGAGGTTCACCGTCGGCCCCATCGCCGTGCCGTCCACCGCCACCAGGCAGTCGCCCGTCTTCACCCCCGCCAGCGCCGACGGCCCCAGCGGAACAACTTCGGTTACGCAGAGCTTGCCCTGCGTCTCGTACGTCACCCGGTCGAAGAACAGCCCCAGCGCGCCGGTGGTGATGTGCACGCCGCCCGGCGGCGGATAGATGCCCGAGTGCGACGAATCCAGCCGCCCGATCATCTCCAGCAGCAGCCGCCGCAGGTCGGCGTCGGTCGTGGCGCCGGCCACTTCGGGCGCGAACTCCGTCCGCACCGCGTCCCAGTTGACGCCGTTCATCGCCGGGTTCATGTAGGTGTCGCGCAAATAGCGCCAGGCCTGCGCGAAGACTTCTTCTTTCTCCTGGTTGAAGTTCACCCGCAGTTGCGCGCGCACCGGGATGAGCCGCGCCTTGCCGCCGCCGACCGCGACCTCGCGCGCCTGCCCGGCGTCCGCGTAGAACAGGTGTTTCGAGTCCGCGCTGAACTGCAGTCCGCTCTTGGCGCCGGTGGTCGCGGTGAGCTGTTTCGGCGCCGGCCCGCTCGCTGCCGGTCCCCGGCCGCCGGGCGGCGGCGCGGGCCGCCGCGTGAGCGAGGTGATGTAGATGTTGCCGCCGCCGTTCGTGCCGGAGATGTAGGCCAGCCATTTGCCGTCGGGCGAGATCACCGGCGAGCGCGCGTTCAGCATCGGTAGCAGCCGCAGCCGCTGCGCGATCCCGGTGGCGACGATGCGCGCCGCCGGCGCCGCCGTTCCCGCGCCCCGCCCGCCCCGCCCCTTCGGTCGCCGTCCCGGCGTCCGGAACAGCCCGTGGAACAGGTCCTCGCGGTACACCGGCAGCTCCGGCGCCAGGTCAATGCGCGCGATGCGGCTGGGCTCGGTGCGCTGGTCGGTCTGGAACAGCAGGAACTTGGCGTTCGGGCTCCAGACCAGCCCGCCCGAGAACGCGTTGGCCAGGTAGCTCAACTGCAGCGGCGTCCCGCCGCCGGCGGGCGAGACGAAAACGTTGGTGAACATCCCGTCCGGCTTGTCGAGGTAGGCGATCTGCTTGCCGTCCGGCGACCAGGCGATGCCGCCGCCGTAGCTCAGCGGCGGCAGGTTGCCGAAGTAGCCGCGCGCCACCTCCGTGCTCGCGCCGGTCGCCGGATTGACGGTCATGATCGAGCGGATGCCCTGCTGGTACGCCAGCCGCTTGCCGTCGGGCGAAAACGCGATCCGGCTGTCCTCCTCATCGCCGCGCGTGAGCTGGCGCTCCTTGCCGGTGAGGAAGTTGTAGAGGTAGACGTGGTCGTGGCCGTCGCGGTCGGAGAGATAAGCCAGCTCGTGGTTGTCCGGCGACCATTGCAAATCGAACTGCAGCTTGCCGGTGTGCGTGATGCGCAGCGCCTCGCCGCCCGCCTGCGCCCCCACCGCGAACACCTCGCCGTGCGCCGTGAACGCCAGCTTCTTGCCGTCCGGCGACACCGCCAGATCGGCGACGCGGGTGATGTTCAGGTGTTCAACCGGCTGCGGCGCGGGCGAGCCGATCAGCCGCATCTCGACCGGCGCCGCCGTGCCGCGCCTCACGTCGTAGCGCCACACGCCGAAATCGCGCTCGAACACGATCGCCGAACCGTCGGCCGCGATCGCCGGCCACAGCAGCCGTCCATTGGTGAAGTGCGTCAGCGCCCGCGGCGCCCCGCCGCCGCGGATCTCCCATAGGTTCTCCGCGCCGCTGCGGTCGGACATAAAGTACATCGTCCTGCCGTCCGGGCTGAACATCGGCCACAGGTTCTTCGCCCCGCCGGTGCGCAGCAGCCGCGTGTAGACGTTCTTGCCGTCCGGTGCCGCGGCCGGTACGACGCGCCAGATCTCGGTCTCGTCAATGTGCGCGTGCCCGTCCCGCCACCATTGCGCCGACGCCAGCCCGCGCGCGCAAAAGGCGAGCGATCCGTCGGGCGCGGCGGCGGCAAAAAACTCGTTCACGTACCGCTCCGAGGTCACGATCTGCGGCGTGCCGCCGGTGATCCGCACGCGGTAAATGTCGTTGTCCCCGCCGACGTTGTTCTTGCTGGAGCTGAAGTAGACCCACCGGCTGTCGGGCGACCAGCTGTCGAGCGCGTCCGCGCCGTCGTCCCACGTCAGCCGTCGCAGCCGCCCGTCGGTGAGCGAAAAAATGTAGATGTCGCCGTTGCCCGTGCGCGCCGACTCGAACGCCAGCCACCGGCCGTCGGGCGAGTACAGCGGATGCGAGTTCAGCGCTGGGCTGGCGATCAGCAGGTGCGCGTCGCCGCCCGCCGCCGCCGCGGTCCAGATGTCGCCGCCCGCGGCGAATGCGATCCGCCGCCCGTGCGGCGAAATCGCCGGCTGGCTCAATGCCATGCGGGCTTGGGCGGAGATCGGAATTGTAGCCAGGGCCAGACCGGCCAAAAGCGTGAGTAGGCGGCGCATGCAGCGGAGTGTACTGCCCGCCGCCACCTCGTGCAACGCCGCCGCCCGGAAGCCGCGCCGGGGCCCGCGCCAGTCATACGGACCGGGCCCCGTCCCCTCGGGTAGCGCCGCGCCCGCTGCGCATCCATTCCGCCAGCGCCACCGCCACTGCCGGGCTGCTGGTCGTGGACAGCAGGAACGAGGCCTCCGGCGGCATGCCGTCGTCCGCCTCCTTGTAGAAGTGCTGCAGCTGCGGGAACTCGGCAAGCGCGGCATCCGGCCGCGCCTGCCGCAGCCGCTCGGCGTTGGCGGCAATCACCGACGGATCGCGCCCGCCCTGCACGATCAGCACCGGCAGCGTGGTCCGCGCCAGCTCGGCGGCTGGATCCACCTGCTCCAGGCTGCGCAGATAGGAAATGTTGGCCGGCTGCAGAAAGAACCGCAGCATGTCGGCGTACGGATGGTCTGCACCCGTCTCTGCCGCCAGCGCACGCCCGGCGGCGTAGTCGGCCGCCCACGCGCAGGCCTCTTCATATTGCCGCTCGCGCTCCGGCGTCAACGCGCCGGCGCTCCGATCCTGCTCGTACCGCTGCCACATCATCAGCCGCAGCAGCGGCAGCGACGGCCCGGAGAGCAGCGCCAGCCCGGCCATG
>JAKAOE010000113.1 GCA_021823305.1 Acidobacteriota bacterium | reverse complement strand
AAGCGAGCGTGCAACCGGAGATGTTCGCCCGCGAGTACGCCGACGTCTTCGCCGGCGACGCGCAATGGAAAGGCCTGCCGGTCGCCGCCGGCGAGCTCTACGCCTGGGCGCCGGATTCGACCTACATCAAGCAGCCGCCCTTTTTCGCGGTCGCCGCCGCGCCGCCCGCCGCCCTGCGCGGCGCGCGCGTGCTGGCGCTGCTCGGCGACAGCGTCACCACCGACCACATCTCGCCCGCCGGCAGCATCAACCCCAAGAGCCCCGCCGGCGAGTACCTGATCGCGCACGGCGTCAAGCCGGCGGATTTCAACTCCTACGGCGCGCGCCGCGGCAACCACGAAGTCATGGTGCGCGGCACCTTCGCCAACGTCCGTCTGCGCAACCGCCTCGCCCCCGGCACCGAAGGCGGCTGGACCCGGCACTTGCCCGGCGGAAAAGTGATGAGCATCTTCGACGTCTCCGAGCTCTACCGCAAGGAGAACGTCCCTTGCCTGGTGATCGCCGGCGCCGAGTACGGTTCCGGATCGAGCCGCGACTGGGCCGCCAAGGGCCCGCGCCTGCTGGGCGTGCAGGCGGTGATCGCGGTCAGCTTCGAGCGCATTCACCGCAGCAACCTGGTCGGCATGGGCATCCTGCCGCTGCAGTTCGAGCCCGGCCAGACCGCCGAGAGCCTCGGCCTCACCGGCGAGGAGACCTACGACCTGCCCGGCCTGGACCAGCTCGAGCCCGGCGCCCGCGTCACGGTGTCCGCCACCGCCTCCGGCGGCGCCCGCCGCCAATTCACCGCCGTCGCCCGCCTCGACACGCCGATGGAGTTGGCGTACTACCGCGCCGGCGGCATCCTGCCCTACGTGCTCGACCAGTTGGCCAAGGGCCACGCCAGCGCGGACGCCGGCCGAATCGAGGAGTGCTGAGCGCCGGCGCGGCCCAATTTTCGAGGGCGCGGCGGAGCGGGGAAGAGGGCCCCCGCGGAGCCGCGCCTATTGCTTCGGCGCTTTGTAGCTCACGCGCATGGCGAACTGCCAGGCGCCGATCAGCAGCCCGATACCGTTGGCGGCGATGACCGGGCCGGCGTGGAGGAGCAGGCCGTACAGCTCCCAGAGCAGGCAGTTGGCCAGGTACAGCACCACCATCCCCAGCGACAGGTCTTCGACGCTGCGCGTCCGCCACGACTGGATCGCCTGCGGCAGCATCAACACCGAGCCCACCACCGCGGCGGCGTAGCCCACGACGTTGACGATGGCGGTGGCCATTTTCAGGCGCCCGCCACGTGTACGCGACCGACGTGGCGCGAAGGCGGCGCGTGGCTTATCACGATTTCGATGTCGCGGCCCAAAAGAGTCAGGAAGTGGAGCAAGCGCTCGGTGGAAAAGCCGGAAAGCTGCCCGCGCAGCAGGCGCGAAATTTTGGGTTGATCCGCGCCCAGCCGCCGCGCCGCCTGCGCCTGCGTCAGCCGCAGCGACTGGATTGCCTCACCGATGCGGACCGCGAGTGCGGCTTTGGCAAGCCGCTCTTCGGCATCCGGCAGACCGAGGTCGGCGAATACGTTTCCACTGCCGTGCTGAACCGGAACTTTGTCTTTCACTTCCGCAACCAATTCGATGCTATGCCACATTTGGCATAGGCGCAACCGGCCGGCCCCAACCACGGCCCATCGGCTGCGTCGTTCCTCAGGTTCCCAGCGCGTCCACGCGGTCGATGATGCCAATGACCGCCGCGTCGATCGGCGACATGGGGCGGCCGACGGCGGTCATGGCGGCGTAGCCGTCGAGCACCACGAGCACGCGCTCGCCCACGCCCGCGCCGACCGCATCCAGCGCGATCAGGCCGGGCGGAGCGCCGTGCGCCCGCGCGCCGGCGAACGCCTCCGGCTCGACCAGCAGCAGCTTGCGGCCCTCCTGGCTGGCGTGCTTCTGCGTCGCCACCACTTCGCCGGTCACGCGCGCCAGGATCATGCGCGTCCCTCGCCGTTGGCGTTCGCCGCGACCAGTCCGGGGTTCGCCGCCGGGTCCACGATGCCGACGATGCTGGCATCCGACGGCACCGTTTCCGGCAACCAAGGGAAGCTGGCTTCCTTGCCGCGGCAGCAGTAGACGGTCTCGCCGGCGCCCGCGCCCACCGCGTCCACGGCGACCAGCGTGCGCGCCTGCGGGCGCCCGTGCGCGTCGAGCGGACGCACCACCAGCAGCTTGCGCGCGCGCAGCGCCTCGTCCTTCACGGTCGCGACCACGGTTCCGGTGACGCGCGCCAGAAACATCGGCTATCCCGAGGCCTCCACCGTATCCACGATGCCCACGATGGCGGCGTCAATCGGCTTGTCCTGCCCGTCGCGCGCCATGCGCGCCGAGCTGCCCTGGACGATCAACACGCGCTCGCCCGCGCCCGCGCCCACCATGTCCACCGCGACCACGTAGCCGGCTTCGTCCTTGCCTTCGGCGCTCTGCAGCCGCACCACCAGCAGCTTGAACCCCTCCAGGCGCGGGTCCTTGCGCGTGGCGACCACGGTGCCGATAACGCGGGCGAGTTGCATGCCGTCTCAGGCCAGGGCGCCGCGGCGCTCAGGCGTTGGGCAGCCCCTGCAGCGGCACCGCCTTGTGCAGCCCCTCCGCCGGCCGCGGAATCACGTGCACCGAAACCACTTCGCCCACGCGCCGCGCCGCCGCCGCGCCGGCGTCGGTGGCCGCCTTCACCGCCGCGGTTTCGCCCTGTACGATGGCGGTGACCAGCCCAGCGCCGATCTTTTTCTCCCAGCCCACCAGGGTGACGTTCGCCGCCTTAACCATGGCGTCGGCGGCCTCGATCATGGCCACCAGCCCCTTGGTCTCGACCATCCCCCACGCTTCGCCGCCGATGTCCGCCATCGTGTCCCCTCCCGCCGGATTGTACCGCAGTTTCTCCGCCCGTCGCGGCAACTTCGAGACGCCCTGAGCGCCAGCGGGCATCCGTTGCCGGGGATCGAAGCACGGCCACAGCCCGACCAACGGGAGGGCGGCTTGAGCAAAAGGTGGCCGAGCCACCTTCACCATCTGCGCTTGGCATTTCCGGCGCCGTTGCCGGCGCCATTCGCGGCCGGAAGCGCCGCGGAAGCCGGCGGCGCCAGCGCGCCGCGGTCATCCCGCACCACCGGGCAGCTTGGTCCCAGCGCCGCCGCGCTGGTCACGCCCTCGTAGCGCTGCCGCGCCTCCAGCAGCTTGCCCACCTGCTCGCGGTCGAGCAGGTTCTGCCGCCCCAGGATGTGCGTCACCAGCGCGATGCGCGCGAAGTGTTCCACGGTCTCCATCTTGAAGTACGCCTTCATCACGTCTTCGCCGTAGGTCACCACGCCGTGGTTCGCCATCAGGATGGCGTCGTAATGCGGGATCAGCGGCCGCAGCGTCGCCGAGAGCTCCGGCGTGCCGGTCGTGCCGTACTCCGCCAGCGGAATGCACCCCAGCGCCAGCACCACCTCCGCCAGCAGCGCCTGATTGAGCGGCATCCCCGCCGCGGCGAACCCGGTTGCCGCCGGCGGATGCGCGTGCACCACGCCCTGCACCTCCGGCCGCAGGCGGTAGATCAGCAAGTGCATGGCCATTTCGCTCGAGGGGTTGCGCCGGCCTTCGAGCTTGTTGCCCTCGAGGTCGGTGACCACCAGGTCGTCCGGCTCCATCATTCCCTTGCTCATCGAGGTGGGCGTGGCCAGGATGCGGTTCTCCTCCAGCCGCACGGAGATATTGCCGTCGCTGGCCGCCACCAGCCCCTTCTGGTGCAGCAAGGCGCCGATGCGCAGGATGTCGCGGCGCGCCGCCGCTTCCTCGCCCGTCATTCCGCCAGTTTATGCTGAATACACCGGGATGCGCCTCGACCTTTTCGACTACGATCTGCCGCCCGGGCGCATCGCTCAGCGCCCCCTGCCCGAGCGCGACGCCTCCCGCATGCTGGTCGTCGACCGCGCCAGCGGCGGGCTCAACGACCGCGCCGTCCGCGAGCTTCCCGAGCTGCTCGACCGCGGCGATCTGCTGGTGGCCAACGACAGCCGCGTGCTGCCCGCCCGCCTGCTGGGCCGCCGCGAGCCGGGCGGCGGCGAGGTGGAGGCGCTGCTGCTCGAACCCGCCCCCGACGACGCGGATGCCGGGCAGGGAAGCGGCGGCGCCGGCCTCTGGCGCGCGCTGGTGCGCCCGGCGCGCAAGCTCGCGCTCGGCGCGCGCCTTGTTTTCGCGCCCGGATTCGAGGCCGAGGTTGCCGCCGTGGGCGAACGCGGCGAGCGCACGCTGCGGCTGCGCGCCCCCGGCGGCGTCGCCGCCGCCATCGAGCGCCACGGCCACATGCCGCTGCCGCCCTATATCCATCGCCCCGACGAAGCTGCCGACCGCGACCGCTACCAGACGATCTACGCCCGCGCCGCCGGCTCCGCCGCCGCTCCCACCGCGGGCCTGCACTTCACTCCTGATCTGCTCGCCCGCCTTGCCGCCCGCGGCGTCGGCTGGACGACGGTGCGCCTCCACGTCGGTCTGGGCACCTTCCAGCCGGTGGAGGTGAGTGAGATCGAAGACCACCCCATGCACGCCGAGCGCTTCGAGCTCTCCGCCGAAACCGCCGCCGCGCTCAATCGCGCCCGCGCCGCCGGCCGCCGCATCGTCGCCATCGGCACCACCGCCGCGCGCGTGCTCGAAACCGCCGCGCCCGAACCGGGCGCGGCGTTCACGCCCCAATCCGGCGACACCCGGATTTTCCTTTATCCCGGCCGCCGCTTCCGAGCCGTGGACGCCCTGCTCACCAACTTCCACGCCCCGCGCACGACGCTGCTGATGATGATCGCGGCTTTCGCCGGGCTCGATCCCGTCCGCCGCGCCTACGCCCACGCGCTGGCCGCCGGTTACCGCTTTCTCAGCTATGGCGACTGCATGCTGATCCGCTGATAGACTGGAGGCGCTTGGCCAGCCCGTCAACCCCGGAACTCGAATGCGCCGCGCCGACCGCCGCGCCGGCGGTCGCCTGGCGCGCGCTCGGCGCGCTCGCGCTGGCGGTGGCCGCGCTGCACATCGCCACCAACGGCGCCTTCGGGTTTCACCGCGACGAGTTGCAGGTGCTCGACGACGCCCGGCATATGGCGTGGGGCTTCGTCGCCTATCCGCCCTTGACGCCGGCGATCGAGCGCGTTTCGATGGCGCTGTTCGGCGTCTCGCTGCGCTGGCTGCGGCTCGCGCCGGTGGTGGCGCAGATGCTGGTGCTGCTGCTCACCGGCATGACCGCGGCCGAGCTGGGCGGCGGTTGGTTCGCGCAGACCGTGGCCGCCTTCGCCGTCGCCGTCTCGCCGCTGCCGATGTTTTCCGCCACCGAGTTCCAGTACACCAGCTTCGACCTGCTCTGGATGATCGCGCTCGCCTATTGCGTGGCGCGGCTCCTGCGCCGCGGCGACGAGCGGATGTGGATCGCCATCGGCGCCGTCGCCGGCTTGGGCCTGCTGACCAAGTACACGATGGTGTTCTACCTGGTCGCGCTCTGCCTGGGCCTGCTGCTCACGCCGGCGCGGCGATGCTTCCGCAGCCGCTGGCTGTGGTGCGGGCTGGCGCTGGCGTTCGCGATCGCGCTGCCGAACCTCATCTGGCAGGCGCGCCACAGCTGGGTCTCGCTCACCTTCCTGCGCTACATCCACGCCCGCGACATCGGCGAAGGCCGCACCGCATCCTTCTGGTCCGATCAGTTCACCATCAACACGCCGCTTCTCGTTGCTCCGCTCTGGATGTCCGGCGCCGTCTGGCTGTTCCTGCCCGCGCAGCGCCGGTTCCGCGTCCTCGGTTACGTCTTCGCCTTTGTCGTCCTGATGCTCTGGCTCTCGCAAGGCCGCGGCTACTACGCCGGCTCCGTTTACCCGCTGGCGCTGGCCGCGGGCGCGGTTTTCGGGGAGCTCGCGATCCGGCGCATGCCCAAGCACTGGCCGCGCGCCGCGCAAGCGGTGACGGTGGCGCTGCTTGCCGCCAACGGCTTCCTGGCGGCGCGCGTGGTCCTGCCGCTCGGCGCGGTCTCCGTCTCCAACCACGCGCTGCGCCATAACGGCGATTTGCGCGAGGAGGTCGGATGGAACGAACTGGTGCGCACCACCGCCGCGATCTGGGACCAGATGCCTTCGGATGAGCGCGACCACGCCGCCATCCTGACCTTCAACTACGGCGAGACCGGCGCGATTGACATCCTCGGCCGCGACTACGGCCTGCCGCAGGCCATCAGCCCGGTCAACTCGGCGTGGTATCGCGGCTACGGCAACCCGCCGCCGCGGACCGAACTCATCCTTGGTCTGAGCCGGACCGCGGTGACCGACGCCTTCCACGCCTGCCGCCTCGCCGGCCACAATGGCAACCGCTACGGCATTCACAACGAAGAGAGCGATTCCCACCCCGACATCTTTGTCTGCGGCCCGCTGCGCGAGCCCTGGCCGGCGGCGTGGAAAGCGGTGCAAGCCAGGTCCTTCGGATAGACTCACAAGGTGGCTCTTCCCACCGAACCAGCCGCCATCGGCCGCCATCACCGTTTGCTGACCGACTTCCGCCGCGCCTTCCGCGCGGGCCCGCTGGAGGGC
>JAKAOE010000112.1 GCA_021823305.1 Acidobacteriota bacterium | reverse complement strand
CGGCTGCGGCGGCGCCAACCCCCAGGGCCTCAAGCTGACGTTCGAGCTCGACCGCGAGGCGCGGCGCGTCAGTGGACGTTTCCGCTTTGGCCGCGAGTATCAGGGCAGCGGCGGCATCCTCCACGGCGGCATCATCGCCTTGCTGTTCGACGAAGCCATGGGCAAGCTCAACCGCCTGCACGGCGTCCGCGCCGTCACCGCCGAACTCTCCGTCGCCTACCTGCGCCCGGTGCCCTGCGACGCCGACGTCACCGTCGCGGCCTGGGAGACGCGCCGCGACGGCCGCAACCTCTTCCCCGAAGCCGAGCTCCGCGACGCCGCCGGCACGGTCCTGGCCCGGGCCACCGGCCGCTTCGTCGCTATCGGTCCGCGCTAAGGCATCGCTCGATGCGCCGGCGAACCTTCCTCGAAAGCGCGGCCGCGGCGGCGGCGCTGGCCGCCTTGCCCCCAGCGGCGCGCGCCGCCGCGCCGCGCCCGCACCGCTTCCGCTTCGGCGCGCACGCCTTCGAGCTCGACGGCCGCCGCATCGTCCTGCGCTCCGGCTCCATGCACTATCCCCGCGTTCCGCGCCCCTATTGGCGCGACCGGCTGCGCAAGCTGCGCGCCATGGGGCTGAACACGCTCTGCACCTACGTCTTCTGGAACGAGCACGAGCCCCGTCCCGGCGAGTTCGACTTCACCGGCCAGCGCGACGTCGCCGCCTACGTCCGCATGGCGCGGCAGGAGGGCCTCTGGGTGCTGCTTCGCCCCGGCCCCTACGTCTGCAGCGAGTGGGACTTCGGCGGCTTCCCCGCCTGGCTGCTGGCCACCGCCGGTCTCGAGGTCCGTAGCCGCGATCCGCGCTTTCTCGCCGCCGCCGGGCGCTACTTCCAGCGCCTCGGCCAGGAGCTCGCCCCGCTCGAAGCCGAACGCGGCGGCCCCATCCTCATGGTCCAGGTCGAAAACGAATACGGCTCCTACGGCAGCGACCTCGACTACCTGGCGGCGATCCGCGGTCTCATCCGCCAGGCCGGCTTCCGCGCCCCGCTCTACACCTCGAACGGCCCCGGCATGGCCATGCTGCGCCACGGCTCGCTTCCCGATTGCGCCAGCGTGATCAACTTCGGCGACGGCGACTCCCCCGAGAAGGCCTTTGCCGTGCTGAAGCGCTTCCGCCCCCAAGGCCCGCGCATGTGCGGCGAGTTCTGGGACGGCTGGTTCGACCATTGGGGCGAGCGCCACCACACCACCCCGCCCGCGCGCTCCGCCGCCGGACTCGACTGGATGCTCGCCCACGGCATCTCCTGCAATCTCTACATGGCCCACGGCGGCACCTCGTTCGGCTTCATGGCCGGCGCCAACTTCGACCGCCGCTACCAGCCCGACACCACCAGCTACGACTACGACGCCCCGCTCGACGAGGCCGGCCGCCCCACGCCGAAGTTTCACGCCCTGCGGGCGGTGCTGCGCAAACACCTCGACCCCGGCGAGCACCTGCCGGACCTGCCCCCGCCGCTCGCGGCGGTGTCCATTCCCTGGTTCGACCTGACCGGGCGCGCTCCCCTGGCGCAGTTGCTGCAGTCAGGCCGTCCCGGGCCGCAACCGTTGCCGATGGAGGCTCTCGGCCAGTCCTACGGCCTGGTCTGGTACCGCACCGAAATCGCCGCCGATGCCGCCGGCAAGCTCGCGCCGCGGGCGTTGCGCAGCTACGCGCGCGTCTACCAGAACGGCAGATTGCTCGGCGAAATCGATCGCAGCCGCGGCCATGCCGGCCTCGAGGTCAGCCTGCGCGGCGGCGAGACGCTCGACATCGTCGTCGAGTGCATGGGCCGGGTGAACTTCGGCCCACGCTTGCCCCGCCAACGCCAGGGCATCACCCAACGCGTTCTGCTCGCCGGCGTCGAGCTCCCCGGCTGGACCATGTTCTCGCTCCCGCTCGACGATCTGAGCAGCCTGCGGTTTGCCCCCCTGGCGGATGCCGGCGACGGCCCTCCCGGACCGGCCTTCTACCACGCCACGTTCACCCCGGCCGCCGCCGGCGACTGCTTCCTCGACCTGCGCGGCTGGGGCAAAGGCTACGTCTGGGTCAATGGCCACCACCTCGGCCGCTACTGGGAGCGCGGCCCGCAACGCTCGCTCTTCCTCCCCGGCTGCTGGCTCCGCCCCGGCCCCAACGAGGTCATCGTCTTCGACTGGGACGCCAATCGCCCCCGCCGCCTGCGCGCCGTCCCGGACGCCATCTTCGGCTGACGCCGCCTACTCTGTCGTACCCACCAGCGGGTCGGTCCATCGCAAGCCAGGGAAACGCCGGAACCCCCCGGGCTGCCGAAGGCCGGTTTGGATCGATAGCCCAGGCGCGGGGAGCCAGTCCTAGCGCGATTGGTCCCGCCTCGGGTCGTGCAGTGTAACGAGGCAAACTTGCCTCAACGGGGCATAGCCGGGCGCACCATCGCACGCACCGTAGGTGCTGTAAGCGATGCGGACGCCACCCGCTACGCGCGTGGCCGCCAGGATCGCTTGCGGCTCGCCGGGCAGCGCACGGCGGCGGGTCGTCCCGTTCGCGAGCGCATAGGCGAAAATCCAAGGCTGCGAGCCCTGCATATAGATGACCTGCCCGCTGTCGGGGTCTACCAAAGCGTTGATGACGGGTGTCCACTGTCGCTTTCCCGCAATCACGGACGGCGCAGCGCCCACGCGCTGAACCATTAGGGCGACGGGACCGCTGGGGCGGGCGTCCACTAACTGGAGCCACAGGCGGTACCCACCAACCTCGACAGGATTCGGCGGCTCCGCCAGCGGCAGCGTCTTGAGCTGGTTTGGCCCAAACGCAACCCGCACCTCAGCGGCCCCGGCCCGCGCGGGCACTATCCCGCGGGCGCCTGCGACGAAGTAACGGAACGGCCGGCCGCACCCTCCCGCTCGTATCACGAGACTGCCGCCAGCCCAATCCAGAGACGCGGCTGGGCAACGCCCCAGCGGCACGCTCCCGACGCGCGCGAGCTGCCGGGGACTTACGCTGTATTGCCAGATGTCTCCGCCGGCGCGAAAGGCGAGCCGGCGGCCGTCGCGGCTAAAAACAAAACTGGCAAGTTCGAGTGCCGTCTGATCGAACGGATATGCCTCCACGAGCGGACCATATGCCATGGTGCTCACCCCGGAGCGGTGCAGGCGCAGCACCATGCCGGCGGAGGAACCATTCCCGGCAACTCCGAAACTGCGACAGCTCGGCACGACGGGAGACCCGACACTTCCAAGCCACTCGCCCGGCAAGTAGCCCTCGTCGGCAGCGGTAACCCGGTAGCAGGTGTTTCGCGCCACGGCGAGGCTCCAGGCTCCGGCCGCCGATGTCTTGGTTTGACGGATCGCGTTTGACGCCGGGTCGAGGGCGTAGACGCGTACAACGGCCAGGGCGCGACCGCTCACGGCATCGTAGACAAATCCATGAATCAGGCCCGCGCGACCGTCCTGCGATAGGCGGGGCGTGGCGCCAGGGCACCGAACCCCGTTCAACTCCTGCCGGAAACCATCGAACTGGCTGGCCATCGCGGAGATGGATGGCCGGAAGCCGTAGTCACGGCTGATCTTCTGGAGGCTGCCGGCGAGGGCGGCTGCGGCAGCGCGCCCGCTCGGGGTGCAGGCGGCGGCCGGCAGCGAGCGCGCGAGCGTTCGACGGAAGCGGGTGATTCCCGCCAATGCCGCGTCCGTGTCGGTCTCCAAAATCCGATTCAGGTCAGGCGGGAGGCTTTCGGCCTCCGCGGCGGACCGCAGTCGCCCGGGCCAGTCATTCGCCAACTCGCTAAGCATGCGAGCGCGGGCATAGTGTCGAATCCACTGCCAGTCCGGCTCAGCCGGCTGAGCGGCTTGGGCGCGGTGGACCGTCCCCGGCCTGGCCCCGCAGCCCGCCAACAAGGCCATGATGCAAACGCCGCCCAAAACACGGGGCCAGCTCATGGCCTACATCTTAGCCGACAGCGCGGTAACTCGTCCCCGGTCGGCCCGAAGCGGGCGCGCCGGCGCCCCCGGTGCTACTTCGGCTCGACCGCGAGCGGGAAGTCGTAGCGGCGGGCCGCGCGCGCGGCGCCGCTGCGCGGGGCCACCGCGCTGTTGGCGGTGAGGTTGGGCCGGTACATCGGCGCCAGGCCTTCGGCTTCGCGCGTGAACGTCATCGTGCCCTGCTCGGCGGTGTAGTCAATGCGGATGATGTCGCCCAGCCGCACCTGCCCGGTGGCGATCAGCTTGGCCAGCGGAATGACCACGTGGCGCTCGATCGCCCGCTTCAGGTGGCGCGCGCCGTAGCGCGGATTGTAGCCTTCCTCCAGCAGCCACCCCTTGGCCGCGCGGGTGCAGTTGAACAGGAACGGGTGCCCGCCGCTCGAGGCCAGAATGCGCTGCTGCACCAGCCCCAGCTCGATGTCCAGGATCGCGCTCAGCTCCTCCGGCCGCAGCGTGTGGAACACCACCGTGCGGTCGATCCGGTTCATGAACTCGGGGGAAAACTTGTGCCGCGCCGCCGCCACCGCCACGCGATCCACCTGCGCGTCCAGGCGCTCGTCAATCCGCACCGGCGGCGGCGTGAACCCGGTGCCGCCCAGGGTCAGCGTGTCCATCTCGGCCGCGCCCAGGTTGCTGGTCATGAAGATCACGGTCTGGGAGAAATCCACCCGCCGGTTGTCGCCCAGCGTCAGCGTGGCCTTGTCGAGGATGCCGAGCAGGAGCTGCCAGAGCGCGTCGCTGGCCTTCTCGATCTCGTCGAACAGCAGCAGCGAGAGCCGCAGGCGGTCGGTGTGCCACTGGCTCAGCGCCTCCTGCGTCAGCAGCGGGTGCGTCTCGCGGTGCCCGAGGTAGCCCGGCGGCGAGCCGATCAGCTTGGCGATCTCGTGGCTGTGCTGGAACTCGGCGCAGTCCACCTTGATCACCGCCCGCGCGTCGCCGAACAGCGTCTCCGCCACCGCCTCCACCACGCGCGTCTTCCCCGACCCGGTTGGGCCCAGCAGCAGCAGATTCGCCACCGGCCGCCCCGGCGGATGCAGCCCCGCCAGGAAGGTCTGGTACAAATCCACCACACAGGTGACCGCCGCCTGCTGGCCCACCATCTTGCGCCGCAAGGCCGCCTCAAACTGGCAGACGTCGTCGCAGCGCAGACTCGGATCCAATACCTCTTGGCAGCCCGTTCTCATGTTGCCCCTGCCCTTTTCTGATGCAGGGGCCCAGACGGGCGATTGCGCCGCGGCGCCGCCGCCACGCCGCTCCGCCCGAATGGGGCGCGAAAAGGACTAATCCCCCAGGCTTTGGCGCGGGGTTTCAGAGTGGAGCGGCTGCGACACCGGCTGGTGCTTCAACTTCGCCTCCAATTGCCCGCGCAGCGTCTCCATCGTGCGCAACAACTCCTGCACCTGGCGCTCGGCCGCTTCCGCCCCGCTCTTGTCCACGATCCGGCTGCGCAGCAGGCCCAGATTCAGCTCCTCCAAATCCTCCTGCAAGGTGCGCATCGAGCGCAGCAGCATCGTCGCCCCTTCCGGATCGGCGAAGGGCGAGACGAAAGTCGCCGCCGCCCGCGCCCGCACCGCCTCCCAGTCAATCTGCAGACTGGGATGCGCCTGCTTCACCTGCGCCAATACCTCGTCGCTGACCCGCGGCCGATTCCCGAGGCAGGCTAAGTGGACCTGACGCACGTGCCCGTCTTCGCGCACGTTGTGTACCAGGTAATAGGATTTGCCCTTCTTCCGAACGAACGCCATGGCGTTCCCCCTTTCACCGCCTCACCCCATTAGATTCATCACGAACCCAGAACACTTCAGCCCTCTGCATGCAGCTTCGGCGAGCCGTGGTGGTTTCATTCCCACCACGTTGGGATGGCCACCCAGCCACGGAGGTTGTCCTGCCTCGCGCGGCCTCTCCTCGGGTGTGCGCGACCTTCGCGACCTTCGGCATCCGCCGCATCACCTGCCGGCGTCCAAGATCGCGTGCTACCTTCAGCATAGAACGAGGTTTGCACTCCGGCTGCCCGATATGCGCTTCCACCGCTCGATTTTCCTCGCCCTGGCCGCCCCGCTGGCGCTGACTTTGCTAGTCGCGCAAGCCCCGCCAATGCTGATCGGCCGCCGCCTCACGCCCCCTAATCTTGAAATCCGCGCCATCTACCTCACCGGCGTCATGGCCGGCAGCCCCCACGGCCGCGCCCTGGCCGAACAATGGCGCGCCGAGGGCGGCAACGCCGTCGTCTTCGACGTCAAGGACTCTGACGGCCCGGTCAGCTTCAACAGCCCGCTTGCGCTCGCCAGCCATCTGAAGCACCCGTTCATCGAGAATCTGCCCGCCTGGGTCGCCTGGCTGCACCGCCACGGGCTTTATGCCATCGCCCGCCTCGCCGTCTTCAAGGACCAGCGCCTCGCCGCCGCCCACCCCGAGCTCGCCGTCCACTCCCGCTCCACCGGCGGCGTCTGGTATGAGCGCGGCCGTCCCACCGAATGGCTCGACCCTTCTCTCCCCGCGGTGCAGCAGTACGACATCGCTCTCGCGCGCGAAGTCGCCGCCGCCGGCGTGGACGAGATCCAGTTCGACTACCTCCGCTTCCC
>JAKAOE010000111.1 GCA_021823305.1 Acidobacteriota bacterium | reverse complement strand
CAGCGCGCCCGCCACCAGCACCAGCGAGAGCCCCGTCTGCGCCGCCAGCAGCACCGCTTGCGATTTGGAAGCGCGGTCGCGCACCGCGCGCCCGGCGCCGCGCAACACTTCCGCCGGCTGCGTGTGCGTCGCCACCCACGCCGGCGCCAAGCCGAACAGCACGCCGGTCGCGAGCGCCGCCGCGAAGGTGAACAGCAGCACGCCGGCGTTGGGCGCGGCCGAAATGGCCGAGTTCTGCGCCTGCGGGAAGGCCAGGTTGAGGATGATGCGCGCCCCGGCGTAGGCCACGCCCAGCCCCGCCACCCCGCCCGCGCACGCCAGCAGCACGCTCTCGGTAAGCACGCGGCGCACCAGCCGCCGCTGGTTCTCGCCCAGCGCCATGCGCACCGCGTTCTCCCCGCGCCGCGCCGTGCCCCGCGCCAGCAGCACGTTGGCCACATTGGCGCAGGCGATCAGCAGCACCACCGCCGACAGGATCATCAGCAGCTCGAGCCCCGCCCCGGCCTCCTGCTGCAGGTTCTGCACCCCGCCCGCGGCGGAGACCACCACCACGTGCTGGCGCGGGATGATCGCCGCCCCGCCGTTGGCGGTGTACGCCGGCCGCGCGGCGAGCCAGGCGCGCAGCACCGCCGACAAATGCGCCTGCAGCGCCGGCAAGCTCGTGCCCGGCCGCACCCGGCCGATGGGATACAGCCAGTGCGCGTCCGGCAGGTCGAGCAGCGACGTTGGGCCCTGCGTGTTGGTGACGATCGGCTCGTCCGCCAGCGGCACCCAGAACGCCGGCGGCGTGTCCGTCACCCGGTCGCCGTAAAAGCCGCGCGGCGCCACCCCGATCACCGTGAACGGGTGCGCCGCCAGCGTGACCGTCGCGCCCACCAGGCTGCGGTCGCCGCCGAAGTCGTCCTGCCAAGCGCGGTAGCTCACCACCGTCACCGGCGCCGCCCCGAGGTGATCGTCGGCGGCCGTGAACAGCCGCCCCGCGTAGGCGTGCACGCCCAGGGTGGTGAAGTAGTTGCCGCTCACCTCCTCGCCGTACAACGGCAGCGCCTGCGCCCGCCCGCGCCGCACCGGCCACTGGCTGTTCCCCGCCTCCACCGCGGCCAGGGAGGTGAACTCGGGTGCGTCGCGCACAAAGGTCTGGTAGAGGTCGTACGAGAAGATGTCGAAGTCGCCGTGGCTGCCGACGAACCCGCCGTTGACGCAGCAGTCGTCGGTGTCGCCGATGCGCACCAGTTGCGACGGCTGCTCCACCAGCAGCGTGCGCAGCAGCGTCGCCTGGATCAAGGTGACGCCGGCGGCGTTGGCGCCGATGCCCAACGCCAGCGGCGCCACCACGGTGAAGGTGAACAGCGGCGCCCGCCGCCACTGCCGCAGCGTATGGCGCACATCCTGGCCCAGCCCGCCCAATCCCATCGCCTCGCCTCCCGTCCCTTAAACTCGCGCCGGTGAGGGAGGTTACGCGCGCGCGCCGGCCGCGGTTCGCGTCCGGCGCGCCGCTTACGGCGCCGCCGGCAGCCCGGCGCGGCGCAGCGCGCCCAGGATCGCCGTGCGCAGCTCGGCCTCGAACGTCGCCGGCACGAACCCGGAGGCGCGGTAGACGACCTGGCCCGAGGGCGACAGCAGCAGCGTGGTGGGGAGCGAGTCGATCCCCAGGAATGGGCCCAGCCCCGCGTCCAGCCAGGTCCCCGCCGCCCAGTGGTGCGCCGCCAGGAAAGGCGCCACCTTGTCCCGGTCCTCGTCCTCGTTGATCGAGATAAAGCTCACGTCGTGATTGTTTGCGAACTCCCGGCGCAGCGCCGCGAGCAGCGGATGCTGCACCAGGCAGGGCCCGCACCAAGTGGCCCAAAAATCCACCACGGCCACCTTGCCGCGCACGGCGCGCAGCGTGTGCGTGCCGCCCGCCAGGTCGGTGAGCACGAACTGGGCGGGGGCGGTGGCGGCGGCGTTGCGCGCGCTGCCGGGCGGGTCGAGCGCGGCCTGGGTGGCGGCGTCGCGCGCGGCCACGTCGTCGAAGCGGCGCAGGATGAGGTCGCCGAAGCCGCGCAGGCGGCCCTGGTGCAGGCTGCGGTAGAGCTTGGCCCCGGCGGCTTCGAGCCGGGCGCGCGCGGCGATGGTGTCGCCGGGCAGCGCCAGCGCCAGGGCGTAGGCGTCCACCGCCTGGGGGAGCTTGTTTTCCGCCACGAAGACCTTGGCCAACTCGGCGGCCGCTTCCTCGTTTTGGCTCTGCTGCAGGCTGGCGGCGAGCTGGCGCTCGGCAGTGGCGTAGTCGCCCAGGTGCTCGGCGGCGGTGCCCTGAAACAGGCCGGCGAGCGAGCGCAGGCGCGCCATATCGAGGCGGTAGCGGGCCGCGCCCATCTGCTTGGGCGGCGCTTCCTGCGCCTTGGCCGCGACCATGCGCGCGAACACCGCCGCCTGCTGCCGCGCCGCCGCCTTGTCGGCGGCGTCTGTCTCCAGCAGCAACAGGTTGAGCACCTTGACCCGCTGCGAGAGGTCGCCGGGGTCGAGCGCCTCCAGCTTTTCGTTGTAGGTGAGGATGGCGCGGTCGTCGGAGAGTGCGATCGCATCCTGCAGGATCGCCTGGTAGACTTGCGGCAGCTCGGGGGCGTGGGGATAGAGCTGGGCGAAGGCCTCCAGGCCGCGCATCTGCGCGCCCGGCTCCTCGATGCGCAGCAGGTCGCCGAGCTGCGCCAGGCGGGCCTGATCGCCGGGGACGGCCGGGTTGGCGGGGGCGGAACCGGTGGCTTGGGCGCCGAGCGCGACGGCGAGCGCCAGCGTCAGGGCGAACAGCAGGGGAAAACGTGGGGAAAGCATGCCAGCTTGCCCTTTATTCTGCCACGCCTCAGGCCTGGGGCGGGACGAAGCGCTCGAACAGGCGCTGGAACTCCTCCAGATCGTGGAAGGCGATGGTGATGGTGCCACGCTGGCGGCGGTTGGCCTTGAGCGTCACCTTGGCGCCCAGGGCGCGGCTGAGCTGCAGCTCGGCGTCGCGCAGGTTGGGGTCGCGCTCCGGCGCCGGCTTGACGGCGGGCGGCTGCTGCAAGCGCTGCAGGTGGGCCTCGACGCGGCGCGCCGGCCACTGCTCGCGCTCGATCTGGGCGGCGAGCGCGCGCTGCGCCTCGGGTGCGAGCGCCAGCAGCGGCCGCGCCTGGCCGGGCGAGAGCCGGCCGGCGCGCACCCACGCCACCACCTCGGGGTCGAGGCGCAGCAGGCGGATGGCGTTGGCGATCGAGGCGCGATCCTTGCCGGTGGCGGCGCCGATCTGTTCCTGGGTGAGGCGAAAACGCTGCCCCAGCTGCTGAAACGCCTCCGCCTGCTCGATCGGGTTGAGGTCCTGGCGCTGCAGGTTCTCCACCAGCGCCCAAGCGAAGGCGGGCTCGTCGCCGGCGGGGCGGATCAGCGCCGGCAGGTGGGTGAGGCCGGCCTGCTGGGCGGCGCGCAGGCGGCGCTCGCCCGCCACCAGCTCGTAGCCCGAGCCCAACGGGCGCAGCAGCACCGGTTGCAGCACGCCTTGGGCGCGGATCGAGGCGGCCAGCTCGGCCAGCGCCTCGGGCTCGAAGTGGCGGCGCGGCTGCAGCGGGTTGGGCTGGATCTGGGCGATCGGCACCAGCTCCAGCCGCCCGGCGGCGGTGGTGGCGGCGGGGACGGGACCGGCGGCGCCGGGCGGCAGCAGCGCCGCTAGGCCGCGGCCCAGGGCGGCTTTAGGTTTGGACGGGGGCGGGGTGTTCACGTTGGATGACCTCGTGGGCAAGCTGCAGGTAGGCCTCCGCGCCGCGCGACTTCAAATCGTAGAGCAGCGCCGGCAGGCCGTGGCTGGGAGCTTCGGCCAGGCGCACGTTGCGCGGGATGGCGGTGGCGAAGACGCGCTCGCCAAAGTGAGCGCGCAGCTCGGCCGCCACTTGGCGGCTGAGGTGGGTGCGTTCGTCGAGCTGGGTGAAGAGCACGCCGGCGATCTCCAGATTGGGGTTCCAGTGGGCGCGCACCGCCGCGATGGTGCGCACCAGGTGGGCCACGCCCTCGAGCGCGAAGTACTCGCACTGCAGCGGCACGATCAGCCCGTCGGCTGCGACCAAGGCGTTTAAATTCAACAGATCGAGCGCCGGCGGGCAGTCGAGCAGGATGAAGCCGAAGCGCTCCCGCACGGGCTGGAGCAGCCGCGCCAGGCGGCGCTCGCGCTCGGGCTCGTTCACCAACTCCAGGTTCAACCCGGCCAAGTCGCGACTGCCGGGCAGCAGCGTCAGCCCCTCCATCACCGTGGCCTGCAGCAGCGCCGCCGCCTCGGCCTCGCCGCGCAGGCCGTGGTAGAGGTTGGGGCGTTCCTGCTCGGGGGCAAAGCCCAGCCCGCTCGAGGCGTTGGCCTGCGGGTCGCAGTCCACCAGCAGCGTCGGCACCTCGGCCGCCGCCAGCGAAGCGGCGAGGTTGATGGCGGTGGTGGTCTTGCCCACCCCGCCCTTCTGGTTGGTGATGGCTAGGATTCGGCCCATGGCGAGGCGCGCGCGCCGCCAGTCAGTGTAGCCCACGCCGCCCGACTCACGCCGCTTTTGTTTCACGTGGAACGGCGCCGGGCCACTGCGCCAGCAGGATGCCGCGCGCGCGCGCGCCCGGCAGCGGGTGGAACTCACCCCACGCCCACGCCGGGTGCTGCCGCCGCCAGCTCTCCGCCTGCGCCCGCGTGGTCCAGAGCGCGACCCGCGTGCCTGGCTCCAGCCACCGCCCCAGCCAGCCCGGCAGCCGCTCCATCTGCTCCAGCGCGCGCGCCGCCACCAGATCCGCCCCCGCCAGCGGCCCCCGTTCCCCGTCCCGCGGACGGCGCTCCAGGTAGCCCTCCCACACCGTCACCTGCGCCCCTAACCCCAACGCCTTCACCGCCGCGCGCAAGAACGCCGCCTTTTTCTGATTTGATTCTACTAATGTAGTATTTAACCCGGGCCAGCCCAGCGCCAGCGCCAGGCCGGGAAAGCCCGCCCCCGCGCCTAGGTCCACCACGCGCTGGCGCCCCAGCGGCAACACCGCCCCCAGGTAGAGCGATTCGCCCAAATGGCGGCGCGCCAGCGCCTCCGGCGTCGCCTCGCCCACCAGCCGCACCCGCGCCTGCGCGGCGGCGACGCCGGCCAGGTAGGCCGCCATCCGCTGCCGCGCCGCACCGTCGCCGGCGTAGCCGTAGACCGGCAGGGCGCGCGCCACCGCCTCGCTCCACGCCGCCGCCGGCGGCTCGCCCGGCTCGCTTCGCCTCATCATCCGGTAAACTGATTATCACAGGCCCACCATGCTCGTCGTCATGCAAACTTCCGCCACCGAGGCGCAGATCGAGGCGGTCTGCGGGCGCATCGCCGCCCTCGGGCTGCGCCCCCACCCCATGCCCGGGGCGCAGCGCACCGCCATCGGCATCACCGGCAACCGCAGCGCGGTCGAACCCGCCGCGCTCGAGGAGATGCCGGGCGTCGCCGAGGTCCTGGTCGTCACCAAGCCCTACAAGCTGGTCAGCCGCGACCTCAAGCCCGACACCACGGTGCTGCGCTTCCCGCACGCACCCGCCAGCATCGGCGGCGCCGCGCTCGCCATCATGGCCGGCCCCTGCGCCATCGAATCGCACGAGCAGGCCTTCGCCGCCGCCGAGGCGGTGCGCGCCGCCGGAGCCCAGTTCTTCCGCGGCGGCGCCTTCAAGCCGCGCACCTCGCCCTACTCCTTCCAGGGCATGGCGGAGGAGGCGCTCAAGATCATGGCCGAGGTGCGCCAGCGCACCGGCCTGCTCATCGTCACCGAAGCCGTGGACGAGCGCTCGCTCGAGCTGGTGGCCGACTACGCCGACCTGATCCAGATCGGTGCGCGCAACATGCAGAACTTCTCCCTGCTCAAGCGCGCCGGCCAGGCGGCGAAGCCGGTGCTGCTGAAGCGCGGCCTCTCGGCCACGCTGGACGAGTTCCTGATGGCGGCCGAGTACGTGATGAGCGAGGGCAACTACCAGGTGGTGCTGTGCGAGCGCGGCATCCGCACCTTCGCCGACCACACCCGCAACACGCTCGACCTCAGCATCGTGCCCGCGGTGCAGCGCCTCAGCCACCTGCCCATCATCGTCGATCCCAGCCACGGCACCGGCAAGCGCAACAAGGTCACCCCCATGGCGCGCGCCGCGGTCGCCTGCGGCGCCGACGGGCTGATCATCGAGGTCCACCCCCGCCCCGAGGAGGCGCTCTCCGACGGCATGCAGTCGCTCTACCCCGAGCAGTTCGCGGCGCTGATGCAGGACGTGCGTCGCATCGCCCCCATCCTGGGGCGCGAGGTCCCGGCCCCGCTCGTTCCCGCCGCCGCCACCCACGCCGGAGCCACGCGATGAGCGCGGGGCGCAAGCTGGCCTCGTTCCTGTGGTGGACCTACCCCCGCGGCAGCCTGGAGTACGACGTGATGGTGGCGCTCATCCTGGCCTTCATCTTCCTCACCCCGCCGCGTTTTTTCCGCGACCAGCCGCGGCCCGCGCCCGCCGCCGCCCGCGCCGCCGCCGCGTCCCGCCCGTGAGCCGGCTGGGGCTCGCCGCGTTGGCGCTGGCCGCCGCGCTCGGCGCGCAAACCACGCCGCCC